>JBBSFP010000124.1:0-7468 GCA_038238625.1 Tepidisphaerales bacterium | reverse complement strand
TTCGAAGAGCCGCGCCATCTTTGGATTTGACCTTGCCCGTCAAAAAATGGCCGAAAGCCGCACCGCCACCGTGGTTGAAGGCTATACGGATGTGGTAATGGCGCATCAATTCGGGGCAAACAATGTGGTATCGGTGCTGGGTACCGCCATGACTGTGCAGCATGTTCAACTGCTGCGGCGGTTTACTGACAAGATCGTGCTTTTATTTGATGCTGACACTGCGGGCGACCTGGCGGTCGATCGTGTGGTAGAGTTGTTCTTAACGCAGCCGATAGAAATCGCCATTGCTTCTTTGCCGGACGGATTAGACCCGGATGAATACCTGCTGCAATATGGACTGGATTCATTTAATCGTTTAATTGCAACGGGAACGGATGTACTGTCGTATAAGTGGAAACAACTGGTGCGTCATTTTAAGGCAGAGGCCGGTAATCTGACTGGTCAACAGCAGGTTTTAGAGCGCTATTTGGAATTGCTGGCCGGTGCCCGCGGCGTTGGGCCGGTCGACCCCCTTCGTTGGGGCACCGCCTTGGCGCGCGTCAGTCGGTTGAGCGATATTCCAATCGACGAGCTGAATCGGCGGTTTCGCGCTCAGAAACGCGGGCCGACTGCGAGGAGCCGATCAGAGAACACCGAGGCGGCCCCTGAGGTGTCGCGCGTGCATCGGCAGTTGACAGGTCGTGACCGGGCAGAGCGCTGGATCATCGGGGCGCTGCTATTAGAACCCCTGTCCTGGCACAAGGTTCAGATGGAGCTGCATATCGACGATTTTGTCGACCCGCTCCATCGCCAGTTGGCTCAGTTGTATTGGCATCATCAGCTCGACGAAGGTGAGCCGATCCTGGCAGAGTTTTTAGGTTCGCTGGTCGATTCAGAATTGAGGGAACTGGCTATTACCGCAATTCAAGAAATCGAAGCAATAGTCAGACCAGTTCGGCCACCCGCGGATAACAACACGCGGCCACACAAGCCGTCGGTTGAAGAGCTGGCAGGAGAACCGACCGTCGCAAAATGTCTTGCGTCGGCAATCGAATATCTGAAGGGTCAGAAAGAGTCTGTAGAACAACAGAAACTTGTTGCTCAGTTACGACGTACCACCGAAGGGCAGGATATTATTGCCGCGGAGTTTCAGGATGCCCGAACGGACTCGGCGCAAAATCCGATACCGATGCTCCAACACGAAGTCGATGAAGTTGCCCTGTTGGCGGAGATCGTAAAAAAAAGCCAGAAACCCAATCTCCACCGTTCTGGTCCGGTGAGCCGCTCAAGGGCCTGAGATTTTGATGGGCTGGTTGGCATAGAATGGGCTTCGGTTTATTTGGTGTAAAGTGAACGAATAGGTGGGTGTTAGACAATTGAAATGGCAGCGTGTTGCCTCCTGTTTTTTTGGTCTTCATACAGGTTTGCCCGTCACCTGGTTGCAGGGTTCAGGAACATTCCTGAGTGCCTTGGCCTGGGTCGGGTGAAACTCAAGTTAGGAGTTGTTGTTTGAGTATCGCAGGTATAAAAAGCATGACCAGTATTGATTCTCCCCTCATCGGTAGTGGCTCGCAGGAGGTCGTTGATCAGCGCGTGGCCGTGATCGTCGATATGGGTAAGACCCGAGGCTTCCTCACCTACGAGGAGCTTAACGAAAAATTACCCGACGAAGTTGTCTCTCCGGACAAACTCGATTCGCTGTTAATGATGCTCGATGAAATGGGCATTCGGCTGATCGACGATTCGGACATCGGTGAATTCGTCAAGGCTCCCAGGGTGCGCAAGGCCCAGAAGGTTACCGCCGCCGAGCCGGAATTGATCGTTGACGATATCGACGGTGAAAAGATTGACCTGAATCTGGAGGCGGAGCTCGCCGAAGCTTCCACCAAGCGGATTGATGATCCGGTTCGCATGTATCTCACGCAGATGGGTGAGATCCCGCTGCTGACGCGCGAACAGGAAATCGATCTCGCTAAGAAGATTGAAATTACCCGGAAAATTTTCCGCTCAAAGGTTCTTGAGAGCGATTACTGCCTGCAGTCGGCGGTAGAAATTCTGCAGCAGGTGGATGATGGTGATCTCCCCTTCGACCGGACGATGAAGATCAGCACTGCCGAGGAAAATCCGGACAAAAACATCATTGGCCAGCGGATTCCCATCAATCTGGGTTCGGTGCGCAAAATGCTGCAGCGCAACCGCGAGGACTGGGATGCCCTGCGCTCTGCCAAGACCAAAAAGGATCTGGACGAGCTGCTGATGGATGTGCGTCGCCGCCGTCGCCGCAGCGTCAAGCTTTTGGAAGAGCTTTCCCTGCGAACCAGCAAGGTGACGCCCTTGATGAAGAAGCTCTCGAGCATTTCCACAAAAATGGTGGAGCTCGAGCAGCGGATTGAAGAACTCAAAAAGGTTAAGGATCCGGGTGAAGATTTAGAAGTCTGCCAGGAAGAGCTGGCGGGGTTAGAAGATCTCGTTCTGGAAAATGCCCAGGATCTTCACAAGCGAGTCGTGCAGATTCGCAAGATCTACAATCGCTACGAGGACGCGAAGCGCAAACTATCCGGTGGAAATCTGCGCCTGGTGGTGTCCATTGCCAAGAAATATCGCAATCGCGGTTTGAGTTTTCTGGACATTATCCAGGAGGGCAACACGGGTCTGATGCGCGCGGTGGACAAGTATGAATATCGCCGCGGGTTTAAGTTCAGCACGTATGCCACCTGGTGGATTCGCCAGGCGATTACGCGTGCGATCGCCGACCATGCCCGCACGATTCGTATCCCGGTGCACATGATTGAAACCATGAGCAAGCTGCGGAACATTTCCAAGGCGCTCATGCAGGAGTTCGGCCGCGAACCTACGATCGAAGAAATCGCCCGTAAGGCGAAGATGACCGTGAGCGAAACCCGCCGCGTGTTAAAAATCAGTCGTCACCCCATTTCGCTGGACCGCCCGGTAGGTGAATCAGAAGACAGCTACTTCGGCGATTTTATTGAAGACGAAAAGGCCGACAATCCGGTCGAAAGCGCCACCCAGGAAATGCTCAAGGACAAAATTGAGCAGGTGCTTAAAACTCTCACCTATCGCGAACGCGAAATTATTAAGCTGCGTTACGGCATTGGTGACGGTTACACCTACACCCTGGAAGAAGTCGGGCGTATTTTCAAAGTGACCCGCGAGCGCGTGCGGCAGGTGGAGGCCAAGGCCATTCGCAAGCTGCAGCACCCGGTTCGCGCCCGTAAGCTCGAAGGGTTTCTGCCCGGTGATGGTAACTAATCGCTTGTGAAATATTCCCCGTCCCTCGCCCGCGGCTTGGGCGGGGGCGGGGGACGGCGTCGCGGCTCCTGACCCTTTGCAATACTTATCCGAGCGGTGCCCCTTTAATTTGAATTCAGTCTACTGTGAACTCAGGGTCTACGCGGCCAGGGGCATCGCCTCCAGCATGGACTTGGCGTTTGTGTACTGGGGGTTGATTCGCAAGGCTGATTGCAGATGTACGCGTGCATCGTCAGCCCGCCCGCGCTGCTGTTCCAGCCTTGCGATTTCGACGTGAATGTCCGCCCATCCCTGCCCTTTTCGCACTAATTGCCGCAATGCCTCAATAGCCTGATCGGTTTCACCCAGCGTGCACAATAGCTCAGCGCGAAGCCGATGGGCTGCCGGTAATTTTGGATTGCTGTTCAGCGCCCGCTGCAATGACAGCATGGCTGCCACCGTCATCCCCAGCCGCATTTGAACCTTCGCCACGGTAACCTGTCGATCCGCATGGTGCGGCTGCAACACAAGCAGGCGCGTCAGCCTGGATTCCAAATCCACTAGCATTTGCCGGTCGCTATCATCCAACTCCCCAGCCGGGAGACCGTGCAAGATTGCTTCCAGTAATGCGGGAGAAGTGATCAGCGGATCGAAGTGATCCTCGATTGTGTCCTGGCGTTGCGATGGCGGCGAATCAAGCAGGGCCGCTGGCCTCCGATTTTCGCCCAGCGCGGCGGAAAAAATCTGCTCGATGGATTGATTGGCCGCGAGGTGTTCATCACGGACCGCTTCGGCCACATGGCGAAGGGCTTCTTCGAGTCGGCCCTTTGCACCCAGAAAGATCGCTAACTGGCGGTGCAGGGCGGCCGCATTGGGCAAAAAGGTTAACCCGCGCTGCAAGGTCTGAATGGCGTCGGCGTGCCGCTGTCGCTTCCAATCGACCTGCCCCGCCATCTGCCAGGCCGCTGCACACAAAGGATGATCAAGCAGGAACTCGCTTAAAACGGCTCGGGCCGCCGCTTCATCGCCCCCGCGCAGTTGGGCCACCGCAACGCCCCGTACCGGGGCAAACTGCCCAGGCGACTGCAGCATGGCTTGCCGATAGAACGTGATGGCCATCGAATAGTGCCCGGTGCGAAGTGCTCGCCGCGCTGCTTCCGAGGCATGATTATCGGCCGTTTGTTTTTGCATGTGGAGAGCTCCCAACCCCTATCGGCGTGTAAAGCTGGGTTATTTAGCAGGAAGGAATTGAGCGCTCCGTGGCACCGGCCCTACCCGGTTACGGAACGATCGTCGCATTGTGATACACCGCCGCCAACCGCTCCTTTAATCCCCGTGCCTGCTCATACGAACTGGCGGGGCCCACGCGAATCATGCCTCCGCTGCCTGGCATGGCCTGCAAACCCTGCCGCCGCAGACTCGCGATCACATCGTTGCTGGATGCACCGCTGCTTGCGAAATCCACAAAAAACTGCCGCGCCCCCAGGTGAGCCTGTGCTTGTTGGGCCAGCGCGCTACCAGGGTACTGGGTCGTCACCTGTGTAAAAATGCGATCCGCTTCCACCCATTGGCTCAACCGTTGTCGGGCAACTCCCAGCAGATATAAATCGCGCGCTTTTTCCTGCGGAGTCTGCAGCTTGTCAGATGCTGCACCCAGTTGAGTGGCCGCGGTTTCGTAGTCGTCTTGCTTAAAAGCGATATCGCCGAGGCCAGCGCGGATGAGCCCTTCGACGGCATCGGACTTGGGTAAAGCCAGCGCATTGATGAATGCAGTGCGGGCCTGTTGCAAATCCGACCCAGCCGCGGCAACGTTGGCAGCACGTTCCTGGAACACACGACCGCGCAGGTAATATGCCTCAGCGGCACCCGGTCCGGCCGGGTCCGATTGCAGAATGCCATCGGCGGCCGTCAGGGCCTGTGGATAATCGTGCTTTGCAAGCGCTGCGTACCCAGTTTTGAGCCCTTGCTGTGTCACCTGCGGGGTGGCGCATCCACCATGGGCAATTAGAATCAACGTCATCATTGTCGGTAGGATCAGGCGCATTCGCATCCGTAGGTTTAGCATCCGTGCCTCTTATGACTATAGTTTACAGTTGGCATTCGATAATGATCCGATAGGCCGCGAAGGATTCAACCATGCTCTTTGATTCGCTACTACAACACAGCCAGACTTCGCCGAACGATTTAGCCGTGGTCGACGATCACGGTCGTTACACCTACCAGCAAATCGCCAAGATGGCGCTGGCGCTGGCGGCGCACCTGCGGCAAGGTACCGCCAGGCCGCACGTTGGATTGCTCGCACCTTCCAGCGCGGCGTTCATGGCAAGTTTCTACGGAACGCTGATCGCTGGCAAGACCGTGGTGCCGATCAACTTTCTGCTAGGAGACCGCGAAATTGCCCATCTGATTGCCGACAGCGGCATCGATACCGTCATCACCATTTCACAACTTGCGACCCGCGTGCAGACGCCCGGATTAAAGGTGATCGATCTGGCGGCACTCATGCAATCCGGCCCACAGATTTTGGCCGAGGCAAGTCACCTGGCGCAGTCGCTGCCCAAGCCCAACCCCGATGACATGGCCGTGCTCATGTACACCAGCGGCACAAGCGGTCTTCCCAAAGGCGTGATGCTGAGCTATCAAAATCTCAAGGCTGACATCGATGCGGCGATTGTGCATGCCGAACTCCGGGAAAGGCATAAATTTTTGGGCGTTCTCCCGCTGTTCCACACCACCGGCATGCTGGCCACGATGCTGGCACCGGTGCAGTTGGGCACGATGGTGGTCTACATCGCGCGCTTCAGCGCGGTGGCGACCATCAAGGCGATCCGCGAACATGGCATTTCTATCATGGCCGCCGTCCCCAGCATGTACGCCGCCCTGATCCGCCTGAAAGACGCCGGCCCAGCCGACTTCGCTAACATGTACGCGGCTATCAGTGGTGGCGAGCCGCTGCCCGCCGCAGTGCGTGAAGGGTTCCTGCAGCGCTACAATGTGCCCATCTATGAAGGGTATGGTCTGACCGAAACGATCGGCCCGATCGCATTTAATGTACCGGGCAGCCACCGCGCTGGGTCGGTGGGCCGCGTGATTCCCAATGCCACGGTGAAGATCGCAGATGATGACGGCAACGTGGCCGCCAAGGGAAGTAGCGGGGAAGTGTTGCTCAAAGGCCCGATGGTGATGCGCGGGTATTACAATCTGCCGGACGATACCGCCCAGGCAATTATGCCCGATGGCTTTTTCAAATCTGGAGACCTCGGGTTCGTCGACGACGATGGGTTTTTGCACATCACCGGCCGTAAGAAAGACCTGATCATCGTTGCCGGTGAAAAGGCGGTCCCTCGTGAAATTGAAGAGGTTTTAGGCACGCACCCAGCCGTCGCGGAGGCTTCGGTGGTCGGCCGAAAGGATGCGCTGCGCGGCGAGGCGGTGGTGGCATTTGTGATTCTGCGCGAAGGACACCAGGCCAAACCCGAGGAACTGCGCGACTATTGCCGGCAACAAAATCTGGCGTCTTTCAAAATTCCCCGCGATGTCGTATTTGTTGACGAACTGCCTCGATCCCCCACGGGCAAGGTGCTAAAACGCGTTCTTATTGAGCAACTGGCCCAATAAATTATCGCTTCCTCCCGGATGCGAAACCTCCGGACTGCAGCCGGAGAGGAAGCGACATCGAATGAAGTTCGACAAACTAGGCCCGCACTAAAACCCGGGTCCGCTCAATGTGAACCTGGTGAAGTTTGTGACAGATCTGCTGCACAAGTTCGCGCAGCGCCGATTGCCAATCCGTCTTCCGCGAATGGCAGTTAAAATCGACGCCATGCACATGCACCGCCCCGCGCGTGTCGACCTGGCGACCGTCGCGGTGCAGCTTGATGGTGAGCACAAATTCGCCCAGCCGTTCACCGAGGCGCAGCGAACGCTTGAGCCAAGCCATGAGTTGCTTGCGATGCGAAGGCTTGAGCCGCATATTCCCCTCATCCAGCTTGATCGTGGAAAGATTCATTGATCTGCTCCTTAAAAAAAGCCCGGCGAAGTGATATGTAAATCGTAGCCATGCCGGCACCGGCAAGGCAAGAAAAAAACATTGCCATCACGTCCGCATAACATGGCGTGTTTTCGCCAAATGACCTTCGTGTGGCTGGACGTCACAACGAAATCCCGATAAGTTGTCCCCTTCAAGTTTCGGTTGGATAAAGCAGAGATTAGTTTCAAAGGCATCGAAAGGAGCAGTTGC
>JBBSFP010000123.1:0-7522 GCA_038238625.1 Tepidisphaerales bacterium | reverse complement strand
GGCAGCTTGATCGTGGTGCCAGGGAAATTGGTTGGGAACGACACAACAAAACCCCCGGCGGTGCTGCGGGAACCAAGCGCCGGGGCATGGGTTGCGCCATCGGTGCCTGGGGAGGTGGGGGTGGGCCCGCCTGCGTGGTCACCGTGAAAGTCGGGCAGGATGGATTGGTGTCGGCGGAAGTGGGGTCGCAAGATCTGGGCACGGGTACGCGCAGCTATGTGCGCGCCATCGTTGCCGAGGAACTGGGTCTGCCCTATGACGCGGTTGTGGAAAAAATAGGTGATTCCTCGCTGGGGAACGCAAACCCATCCGGCGGTTCAACCACAGCGGCATCGCTGGCCCCGGCGGTCAAAGATGCCGCCTATAACGCCCGTCTGGCGGTGGCGGAAAAGGTCGCGCCGCTCCTGGGGGGAGATGCCAAATCCGTGGTGTTCATGGATGGCAACGTGGCCGCACCTGGAAAATCGCTCACTTGGAAACAAGCCTGCGCCGCGCTGCCGGCGACAGGTTTATCCGTCCGTGGCGAATGGAAGCGGGAACTCGCTTCGAGCGGTGCCCACGGTGTTACCTTCGCCGAGGTGGAAGTGGACATGGAGACGGGGCATGTGCGGCCAATCAAAATGGTGCATGTGCAGGATGGTGGATTACCGCTGAACCGCGCTGGTTTTGAGAGCCAGCTTAATGGCGGGATGATTCAGTCGTTAGGAATGGCACTGTGGGAAGGGCGCGTGATGGATGCGCAGCTTGGGCTGATGCTCAACGACCGATTTGAAGAATACAAGCTGGTGGGCTCGCGCGAAATGCCGGAGATGGTACCAATCATTGATGACGGCGACACGCGCAGCGGGGTGATGGGTGTTGCGGAGCCGGCCAATATCCCCGGTGCCGCCGCCGTTGCCAACGCGGTGTTCAACGCTTGCGGCGCGCGGATTTATCAGCTTCCGATCACTCCTGACAAAGTGCTTAATGCCCTGATGAAACAGGACGCCCTGATGAAACAGAAGGAAGGTCGCGCATGAAAGCGTTCGAATACTATAACGCCACCAGCGTCGACGACGCTGTGAAGTTGTTGACTCCGGAGGACGCTCAATCGCCGCTGCCCGAAGATCAGCCGCGTGCCCTTGCAGGCGGACAGGACCTGCTGACGACCATGAAATCGTATATCACGCAGCCAAGCCGCGTGGTGAACCTGAAGACCATCGCGGGGCTTGATGGCATTGCCGATGACGGCCGGGGCGGCGTGCGTATCGGCGCGCTGGCCACCGTGACCGATATCGCCGAAAGCGAGCTGATTCGCCGGAAATTCCCCGGCGTTGCGCAAGCTGCCGAATCGGTGGCTTCACCCCAGATTCGCAACTTCGGCACCCTTGGTGGAAACCTCTGCCAGCGGCCGCGCTGCTGGTATTTTCGCCTCGAAGACCGCGCCTGCCTGAAGCGCGGCGGATCACAGTGCTACGCATTCACCGGTGAAAATAAGTACCACGCCATCTTTGGTGGCGGGCCTTCCTTCATCGTCCATCCGTCCGACCTTGCACCCATCCTGGTTGCCCTCAACGCCACCGTGACTATCGCGGGCCCGGGAAAGGCGAGCCGAGAGCTCGACCTGCAACACTTTTTCACATTGCCAAAAGAAGACGTCACGCGCGAAAACGTATTGAAACCCGATGAGCTGATCACATCGGTTCACATTCCTGCGTCGCCGGTTGGGGAACGATCAACCTATTTGAAATTCCAGGAGCGTGAATCGCTCGATTTTGCCATGTCCGCGGTCGCAGCTGCAGTGGAGTTGGCGGGCGACAAAACGGTAAAGTCGGTCCGGCTGGTCCTGGGCGGCGTTGCCCCGATTCCCTGGCACATTCCAAGGGCCGAAGCCGCGCTGGTGGGTAAGAAGCTTGACGAATCCACGATCGACAACGCCGCGAAAATCGCTGTCGAGGGCTCCCAACCACTCAGCCAGAACGCGTATAAAGTTCCACTCACGCAGGCGCTGGTGCGACGTGCGCTGACGGCGCTTAACACATGATTCTCGGCCCATTCATTTCCATACTCCTCAACCAATGACTGAATCCTTACCAACCCCGCCAGTTCCCGAAACACCGTTCTGCGGCGAGCTGCGATCTAAGCAGTTTTTCATGCTGGACGGAATTGCCACCGAGGAGAGTCAATACATTGATGCCAGCGGGCATTGCTGGTGTTATCACACCCAGCAGCCGGTGGGGCCTGACGGGAAGCATGTGGGACCGGAGCTGTGTCGGCCGGGGCGAAGCTGCTATCGGTCGGCGCTGGCGCTGTGATAACACCGGTTAAAGCGTGTGGATCAGAGCGTTTCCAATTCGCTGTTTTTCATCAATTCGCGTAGCAGCACGGTGGCGAAGGAGCCGGGCGGTAGTGTAAAGGCGACGGTCACGTGTGTGCCGTGATCGTCCACCCCCCCAACCAGGTCGATATCGGTCGGCTGCACACGAAGCGGTCGGCGGGCACCCTTCACTTTCTCGCGCCCTTCATGGCGAAAATCGGCGGGGGTCAAATTCGCATTGCTGAAGACTTCCTGCTCGACCAGCAACGGCTCACCTTCTGGCAGCGACATGCGATACCCCGCCAGGGGACCGGTAGGGCTGATCTCAAATGCTTCGCAGCGTGGCTGCTCTGCTACCAGATCATGGACGAGAAAACACGCCCCATTTTCGTGCTTATAGGCCAGGTCGCCCAGTTGTAATTGATCGAGCGATGCGATCCGCCGCGAGACGACTTCGTTGAAAAGCCGTGATTGGAGGGCGGACACCCAGAGACGGCGGAGTTTTTGATCGATGGCGCGGACCGATGCAGAAGGCTTACCGGTTTTGATCAAGCGTGCCAGGATGCGTCGTTCGAGGCCCGCTCGGCGCGGATAATGGTGCATCGCTTCTTCGTTGCGACGTTCATCGAACAGCGTGCGTGCCTGCACCATGTCCGGCTCATCGAGCGCCGGATTGGGCGAGCCGAGCAACAGCTTGAGCAAGCCGCTGTAGTCACCGCGTACGAGTGCAGCGCCGAGCAAATCGTTGTTGCCGCGCATACCAAAGCGTTGTTCACCAAAATAATTAGGCATTCCGCGCTGCTGGAGCAGGGCCATAATGGGTTTAAGGCGGACGACGGTGGTCGGATCGACATTACGGATTTTCACGGCAAAGCGATTGGCCGCCAGATGCCCCAGTCGCAGCTTGTTCCCATGGCGCGCCGCCCACATGACGCTCATGCCTTCGCTATTAAGCGCCATGACTGCGTCGGGGGTGACGCCGCTGATGGAGAACAGTTGCCGTGTCACCGCACGCGCATCTTTCATTCCGGCATAGCCGATGTTTTCTTCCGGCACTTTCAACGCCTGAGCCATTCGAGACACGGCATTGAAGGTGGTCATCCCCATTTTCTGCACTTCGCAATAGACGTGTTCTCCTTCGCCCGTTGGCTCGTAGAGTGGCATCTCCTGTACGAAAAAATCCTCGGGACGTTGCTTGATCACGCCACCGATGCCGGGGGAATCAGTAAGGTAGGGAAGGTCAATTGCGGGGGTAGTCATTGGAATTCGTCAGTATACTGCGAAAATTGCGTCGGGGATGTGTCCGCGAAGTGAGAAAAGTCGCGCAGAACCTAAGGGCACAGCCCATATCGCTGCAAAGCCGCGTGAACGCCGTGATCATTATTCGACGGGGCGACCCAATTGGCGATTTGCTTCACGCGGGGATGGGCGTTGTCCATCGCAACCCCCACGCCGGCAAGTTGCACCATGCCAACGTCATTTGGGGCGTCACCAATAGCCATCACCTGAGCCATGGGAATGTCGTAGTGCTTGGCCAACTTTTGTAAAGCGGTGGATTTGCCCACTCGGCGGTCCATCACCTGCAGCAAATTTTGTTCGGAAACCGAAGCGATTCGATCGCTGAAGATCAGTTGAATAACGCGCTCGAGGTTACCGATGATCGCGGGGTGCCCCAGCAGCATGAGCTTGGTGATCGGTTGGGTTAGAAATTCTTCGAGGGGGCCGATGTAGTCGGGTTTATAGAGTCGGCCGGTTTCAGTCGTATAGGTTTGTTCCGCGCGGTCGGTGAACCACTGGTCCATGATCTCGCAGGAAACCAGCACTTCCGGATGCATGAGCCGCGCTCGCTGGATGATTGATGTGACCAGCGACGGGGCCATGGGTCGGTGGAATATTCCGCGGCGGTTGGGTTCATCCCAGATGAGGGCCCCATTGTAATTGATCGTCCAGGTATCAAGTTTCAGGGAATTATAAATGTGGCGCACGCCACGCGGCGGCCGCGCGGTGGCAAGAATAACCCGTACGCCCTGGGCAGGAAGACACTGCAGCGCTCCGATGGTGCGCGTGCTGACCTGTTTGGAGTCATTCAGCAAGGTGCCATCGAGATCGATGGCAACGAGCCTGATTTTCGTTTCGAGCGATTCATCGGACATTGCATTCCACACCGGTCACTGGGCATCTGCGTCGCAACTCGCGTTGGGTTGCCAGATTTTCCGTTCATCCTCACTGAAAAATGATTTGAAAGAAAGGAACGGCAAGACGGTTCACAATCCGACGCTTCACATCTCAAGGAATCAAAACAATTTTCCCGTGCGAGCCGGGTTCAAGCACTGCGCGGTGTGCCTGCGGTGCTTCGGCAAGAGAAAATTCCTTGCCGACAATCGGACGCAGCGTGCCATTTTCCAGCCCCGCGACAATCGCACTGTGGATCGACGATAGATCGTTCGCGCTGGCGTTGAAGAGGGTCATCCCACGAATGTCGGCATCGTTGCCCATGGTATCGCGGGGGTTGACGGTGACCTCGCCCCGATTACCAATCACGATAACCCGGCCAAACTTCGCCAGCACCGTAAGATCTTTGGCCAGGTTTTCATTGGCGAGCATTTCCAGAATCACGTCTACACCGCGGCCATCGGTGAGGGTCATGATTTTCTGCAAATAGGTGCTGTCGCGGTGGCTGAGCGCATGGTGTGCGCCGTTGTCTTTTACGAGTTGCAGGCCGGCTTCAGTGCCGGCTGTGCCGATAACCACCATTCCCGCTGCGCGGGCGAATTGCGTGGCAGCAGTTCCAACCCCGCCGCTTGCGCCGTGCACGAGCACGACCTCGCCCGGCTTGGCGTTGGCCCGATGGAATAGCGCGCGGTGGGCCGTGGCATAGGGAACACCCAGGGCCGCGCCCTGCGCGAAGGTGATATTATCGGGAAGCCGATGGATGGTTTTGGCGTCACATAAAGCAAGCTGCGCATAGGAGCCCGTCAAGGTGGAGGCCGTGTAGACGCGATCGCCGACCTTCCAACGTGCCACCTGTGCCCCGACGGCTTCAATCACACCCGCACCGTCGGAGCCGGGGGTATAGGGCAGCGCCGCCTTCATCGGGTAGCGGCCGCTACGCATATAAGTTTCCACAGGATTCACCCCGGCAGCGCGCAACCGCACCAGCACCTGGCCGTCAGCGGGTTGAGGATCGGGCATTTCTTCTATTTTCAAGACGTCTGGTTCACCGGCCTGATGGACGCGGATGGCTTTCATAGGCTTACCTCTGGTTTGACAGGGGTGGGAGCAATTCAGCTAGAAACCGTATTCGTTCCAGCGGCGCGTGACCAGGGCTTGGGTGGATGCGTCCATTTGCAGCTCCTGGGGCCACCGCCGCACCCGGCCTTCGGCCGGCCACTTGGCGGTAGCGTCAAAGCCAATTTTGCTCCCGGCACCGAGCTCCGGGCTGGCATGATCGAGAATGTCGACCGGCCCATGCACCAGCTCGCTGTCGCGCTCGGGATCGCAATTGCTGAAGAGGTGGAAAAGCACATCCTGCTCATCGTGCACATCCACATGTTCATCAACCACGATGATGAATTTGGTGAATGACATCTGGCCGGCGCCCCATATGGCATGCATGATCCGCCGGGCCTGGAACGGATATTCCTTTTTGATTTTGACGAAAACGCAGTTATGAAAAGCGCCACTGATCGGAAGGCTGTAATCCAGCAAGTCTGGAACCAACATGCGCAGCAGCGGGAGAAAGATCCGCTCGGTTGCCTTTCCCAGGTAGTAGTCCTCCATCGGCGGTTTGCCGACGATGGTGGTGGGATAGATCGGGTTATTGCGCATCGTGATCGCGGTAACGTCAATGGGGTGATACCAGTCGGCCAGCGAGTAGAAACCGGTGTGGTCGCCGAATGGACCTTCCATCAGGCGATGATCAGGATCGACATACCCCTCGATCACAATTTCCGCGGTGGCGGGTACTTGCAGATCGATGGTTTTGCACTGCACCAATTCGATGCCGCGGCCATTGAGAAAACCCGCGAACAACAATTCCTCAATTCCCGGTGGCAGCGGGGCGGTGGCGGAGTAGGGGAGCACGCTTGGGCCACCCAGCACGATAGCAACCGGCATCTTTTTCCCCTGTTTTTTCCACAATCGGAAATGTCGCGCTCCATCGTGGTGCATATGCCAGTGCATGGCTGCCTTTCGCGGGCCGAAAACCTGCACGCGATACATGCCGATGTTGCGCTCGCCAGTATCGGGATTGACGGTGAAAACACCGCCAAGGGTGATGTAGCGCCCGGACCCCCGCTCGGTGATGCCGGCCGCCGCCGCCGGGTCGAACATCTGCCCGCTGTCCAGATTTCCATCCAATGGCCAGCACTGAATGATCGGCAAGCGGGTGAGGTCTGCCTGCTCGCCCAGCAGTACCACCTGCTGGCAGATTCCATTTCGCACCACCTTAGGCGGGAAGCTGGCCATCTTCAGCAGATCAGGCAGTTTCTTGAGTTTCTCCATGAAGGTCGCTGGCATCTCCGGCTTCACGAGCAGCTGAACCCGTGCCGCCAGTTCCTGCAGGCTGGCGCTGCCCAGAGCGCGGTTAACCCGCCAGTAGCTGCCGAAGGTATTGATCGCAACCGGAATGTCAGACCCGGCGACATTTTCAAATAAAAGGGCCTTGCCACCGAGATTGGAAGCACGGGTGCGATCCAGTTCGGCATGACCGTGCGGGGCGGGGGTCTTGCTGATCCGGTCGGCGATCTCAGCGATTTCCAGGATGGGGTCCACGCGGGTTTTAATCCGCGAAAGCTCTCCGCATTGTTCCAGGTCGGTGATGAAGTCAGAAAAGGTTTCGGTGGGCATAGAACGATGGTACCGGCAGGGGGAAGCGCTGGGGAGCGCGGGGCAGTAGTAAACTCGGCCGGGGTCCGCGCGTATCAATTGCTGGTTTGACGTCATGCTCTAACCTTGGCATGATTACCCGCCGCGCTGACCGGGGGCGGTGGTGATCAGGATGATCGCCTGTAACCGCAGCGATGTCGGCGCATGATTCTTGAGCACAGCCCAGGTACACCATGGAAGGCCAGTCACGCCCGCCAATTTCTTCTGATCGTAAAGCCGATAGCGGGTCGCGGCGAAACTTAGCAGAAAAATCGGCGCTTCCGTCGGTGAATGAAACCTACAATGACCCGGATGCGCCGCCTCACCCCGTGCCGAAAAATCCCCAAAACAATTTGGCAT
>JBBSFP010000122.1:0-7530 GCA_038238625.1 Tepidisphaerales bacterium | reverse complement strand
TCAAACGCGAGGAGATCGGTCAGATCCTGCTCGCGTTATTGCCCGATGAAATCGAAAGCGTCAAGCAACGCCATGCCGCCTATCTGGGCTTCTCCGGTGTAAAGCTTGTCACGGGGGGGCCAACGTGGCTTGATCAGCTTTTGGCGGCGGCCAATAAGTTGAGTGACGACAGCACCCACATCCTGGTCCACGATGCAGCGCGCCCGGCAGTGCCTTTCGGTGATCTTGATGCGGTCGTGGCTGCGTGCGAAGATTCAGCAGCCGTGGTGCTCGCTACTCCGGTGCGCGGTCCACTGATTGAGACTGACAGCCATGGAACCCCACGAGCGTTTCACTTGCCGGGAAAGTTCATGCTGATGCAAACGCCAGTTGTGTACACGCGCGAGCGCTTCATGCAAATTGTCATCGAAAAATCGGTGCCAGCCGCCGCAGAGTATGTGATCGTCAAAGGTTCGCCCTTGAACGTGCGTATCGGCGGACCGGGCGATGCGGGGCTGGTGAGTACCCTCATGGGCATGATGCCCAAACCAAAGCTGCGCGGGCCGGACAACCCATTTGAAGAGGCAAGGTGGTAGACCGATTCCGGCGTTAATGTTCAATATGGGTTAACGTCAGTTCATCCCTTGTATTCAAGCCACATTTCGTTAAAATTTTTGGTTCCGCTGAATTTCAGCAAAGTGCATCAAAATGAGGCATTACTCGAGTAGCTCCGGAGACCCAGCATGGCTGTGAAGTTGCGATTGAAGAGAATGGGACGCGCCAATCACCCGTTTTACCGCCTAAGCGCGATTGATTCGCGCAGCCCGCGCGACGGCCGGGTTATTGAAGAACTTGGGCATTACGATCCCCTACACAAGGATCAAGCACAGCAGTTCGTCGCCAAGCTGGAGCGCTGCCGCTATTGGCTGGACGTGGGCGCAATTCCTTCAGGGACCGTGTCATCGCTGTTGAAAAAGAGCGGCGTGGAGCACAAGCAACTTCGTCTGCCGCGCCCGGGTAAACCCAAGGTCGTACCCGTCGATCCCAAGGCTGCCGAGGCCAAACCGGCTTAAATTCAACGGAAGTTCCGGGCGTTATCGCCACTCCTCGCCGGGCGTCGCATGTCGCTGCGCATCGACATTCTGACCTTGTTTCCGGAAATGTTCGCGCCGATCCTGGGCACCAGCATTCCCCGGCGGGCCGCTGATAAGGGGCTGGTTACATACCACCTGTCTAACATCCGCAACTTCGCCACCGATGCGCACAAATCGGTGGACGATAAGCCCTTTGGCGGGGGGCCGGGGATGGTGATGATGTGCCAGACCGTGTTCGACGCTGTGGCCGCCGTCGAGGCCGAAGATGAGCGGCCTGCTACCCGCATCCTGCTGTCCCCGCAGGGAAAAGTGTTCGATCAAACGACGGCAATCGAATTATCGGGGCGCGAGCGATTGCTGCTGATCGCGGGGCATTATGAGGGGTTTGATCAGCGCATCAGCGACGGTCTGAAGCCGATGGAATTGAGCATCGGGGATTATGTGCTGAGCGGCGGGGAATTGGCAGCAATGGTGATTGTAGACGCCGTGGTGCGATTGCTCCCCGGTGCCCTGGGCGCTGAAGACGGTGCAACCGATGAAAGTTTTGCAGATGGTTTGCTGGAGTATCCCCAATACACCCGACCGCGAAATTATGCGGGCATGGACGTGCCGGACGTGCTGCTAAGCGGAAACCATGCTGCCATCGCCAAATGGCGGCTTGCACAGCGCCAGGCACGGACCCAGTCGCGTCGGCCCGACCTTTGGAACGAATACTTAAAACGCCGTGGCGCACGATGATACCTGCGGATGTTGCCAGTTTGCTCGGCTCGAATTAACTGGGCGCTTGTAAGAGGCGTGCCTTTTCTGCATAATAGACCCCCCGGTACGCGCGTCGCGAGGCCGCGGGCGCAACGGAGCCACTATGAGAAACCAACTCGTTAAAAACGTCGAAACCGAACACCTTAAAAAAGATCCGCCGCAGTTCGTGCGGGGTGATACCGTAGATGTGGCCACACGCATCATCGAAGGTGAAAAAGAACGCATCCAGATTTTCAGTGGCACCGTCATCGCCTGCAAAGGTGCCGGGATCAATGCCACCTTTACCGTGCGGCGCATCGTCAATAACGAAGGGGTGGAGCGCATTTTCCCGCTGCATTCGCCTTTTATTTCGAAGGTGACCGTCAAGCGCAGCGGTGAATCCCGCCGGGCCAAGCTGTTTTACTTGCGTGATCGCGTCGGTAAAGCCGTGCGCCTGGTGGAAAAGCGCAAGGCCGGTAAGAAAGATCAGGCCCCTGAAGCCGGTGCGGCGTCGAAAGAAGTTCTTGCCAGCGCTGCTTCGTAGCTGCCTGATCAGCCGCCTCTTTTTCTTCAGCACAAACCGTGATGCCCAAATGGTTGGAAAGTCTCCAGCGGCTTTTCACAAAGCAGCCCCGTCGCCCCGCGCCCCGTGATGCACTGGGAGACCGGGGCGAAAACGTGGCGGCACGCTTCCTGCGCAACCTCGGTTATAAAATTATCCTGCGAAATTTCGTTTGCGCCGTAGGGGAAGTGGACATCATCGCCCGCGACGGGGCCATGCTGGTGTTTGTCGAAGTAAAAACCCGAGTCTACGAAGACCCGCCGCCCGAAGAGCAGGTCAATGAATTTAAGCAGGGGCAGATCGCCAAGGCCGCCAAGTTTTACCTTTCTCGCTATGGAATTCCGCAGCCCCCTTCACGGTTTGATGTGGTAGCCATCGTTTGGCCACCGGGTCGCGAGCCGCAGATTCGGCATACCACTGCGGCATTCGAGGCGTAAAAACCATCGGCCCGGGCGGTCATTATGATCGATACTCACTGTCATCTGACCGATGAGCGGCTGGCATCGCAACTGGGCCAGGTGCTCGACCGCGCTCGGAGCGCTGGCGTCGCTGGAATGGTGGCCATCAGCACTGATATCGCCGACGCCCAGGCGTGCATCGAAGTGGCGCGCGGTAAGCCCCAGGTGCGCTGCACCGTAGGCATCCATCCCAATCATGCTCATGAAGCAGACTTGGGGAAGATTCCCTGGCTAACACAGTTGCAGGCGGCTGAAGAAGTGGTGGCGATGGGAGAAATGGGCCTCGATTACCACTACGGCCTGCAGCATCGGCTCATACAGGCAACGGTGTTCGAGCAACAGTTGCAGATCGCTGTCGACACCCGGCGAAGCGTCATCGTTCATTGCCGCGAAGCGATGGACGATTGCCTGTCCATCCTTAAAAACTTCGCCGTTTCGCGGGCGGTATTTCACTGTTTTACGGGTACCGCCGCCGAGGCGCAGCGCGTTATCGATGAGGGTTATTGGATCGGCTACACAGGGGTAATCACGTTCAAGAAATCCGAAGAGCAGCGCGCGGCCGTGGCACTTACGCCTCTGGATAGACTGCTGATCGAAACCGATGCACCTTACCTGTCCCCTGAACCGATGCGGAAAATGAAGGTCAACGAGCCGGCGCTGGTGGTGTGGGTCGCTGAAACTGTGGCGAAAATCAAGAATCTTGACATCGGCGCGGTGGACGAAATAACCACGCGTAACGCCCAGAACTTTTTTCAAACCAGCTGGCCGTCCCACCTTTGAAAAGCGCTTCCGCTACCCCTCCACCGATAGGCTCGCCTCCATGCGCGTATCCGGTTCCGGAATATCCATCTGCGACGCGGCCTCCGCTGCTTTTTGCTGCCCCAGTTGCTGCAGCAGCATGGCCCATGTTTCACGCTGAAATTTAAGCAAACCTATGGCTTCGTTGAGGCTCTCAATGTTATGGTTCACGTTGGCGTCAATGAGCTTTCGATGCACGTAGTTGTAGAGTGATGAAAGCTTGGTGCAAAGGTCCGGATACACCTGGTGCTTAAGCGAACAGGAAAGTTCATTGATGATCTTTTGCACGCGCGAAATCATCGAATAGCTTTGCTCAAAATTCTTCTGCTGCAACGCCAACCGCGCTTGCTCGCCAAATCGCAGCGCCCCATCGTAAAGCATGAGTTGCAACTGTTCCGGCGTGGCGGTGAAGACGCGCGACTTCAAATAATTTTGTGCTGCCTGGGGATTCATCGTGCTCATGAAAGGTGATGTGTGAAATTACTTGGAAGTGCTGGATCGGGTGGTTGTTGTCGTCAATCCACCGATGGATGAAATGGCCGTGCCCTGCGATTGCAGCGTCGATAGCGTCGATTCAAGGTTGGCGAATTGCGTTTGCAGCCGGGTTTTTTTCCCTGCGATAATGGTGTTGAGCTGCGTCACCTGGTTCTGAAAATCCTGAACTCGGGTACCGAGGGTGTTGTCCTGAACGGTGATCACACCATTCAATGGGTCAATCAGTCGATCCACGGTTTTTTTAATCAGTGTGCCAAAACCCTTGTCCGTCTGCGCAAAGAGGTTCTGCACGGAGGCCGCATCAGCGGCATAAGCGGATTTGAACTTGTCGGCGTCGAATGACAGTTGCCCGCCGTCGCCGATTTTCAGGCCCACATCCTGCAAAATCCGGTATTTTCCGCCCGATTGCACCACGCCGCTCAGGATCGAGTAAAGGTCCAGCTGGATCGACTGGGCCGTTGAATCCCCCAGCAGCAGTCCGCCCTTGCCAGTGTCCTTGTCAAACTTGCTCTGCGTATCGATCGAAGTGGTGATCGCGTTGAAGGTGTCGGTAAATTTCTGCAGGTCTGCTGAGATGCTGTCGCCGCTTGGGGTGATGCTCAGCGTGACAGGTTTTTCGCTCACGCCCGTCAGATTTACAGTTACGTTGGGGATGACATTCGCCAGCGAGTTTTTGCTGGAGGTGATCAGCAGCGGCTGGGTTCCCTTACCGCCGACAAACACCGCCGCGTTTTGGGCATTGACCAAATTGCGCGTTTGCAGGTTGGTCGTGCCGGCGTCGAAGACAATGCGTCCGTCAAGCCCGGTATTTTTCGCGCTCAGCGACAGGCGGTAGGGGGCCGCGCTGGTGCCATCGTTGATGATCGATGCCGTCACCCCAAATCCCAGGGTGTTGATCTTCGTCTGCACTGTATTAAGCGTGTCATTGGCATCAAGGGTAATCGTCTTGGCGAAAGCCCCATCCAGCGTGTTGACGCCCAGAGCCGCTGTGCCGGTAATGTTCAAATCTTTACCCGTGGTGGCGTCTACATCCTCCACCTTCAGCTGCCCCGTGCCGCCGGTGCTGTCGGTTAACAACAATCCGCTGCCGTTGGCGTTGATTGAAGCGGTCACCCCGATCGCGCGGGCATTGATTGATGTGATCACCTGCCCAAGATTCGAGTAGTTGGCTTTACTGATTTTCACCGTCGTCGTAGCACCGTTGGCCGCAGTAATGGTGAATGACCCCTCGGCAACACCATTGCCGCCGTTCAGGTCCTGTAACTGCGAGTTTTCCGATACATACTGCCGGTGAAGGTTCGTACCGCTCACCACCGGAGCCGTCGATTTGAACGTGCCGGCAATTCCCAGGTCAGTCGCCCCGGTCGCGCTGCCATTGCTGATGATCAAATCGCCGCCCGCGCCGCTGATGTCCGTCAGCTGAATCCCGTTCCCGGCTGAGTTAAGGCTGGCGCTCAGCTTCAGACCATTGGCCGGGTCATTAAACCCGTCGATCACATCTCGAAACGAAGTGGCACGCGATAGATCGATCGTGGCGACTGCACCGGTGCGATCTTGCACGTTGATGGTCCCCAGCGCCAGACCGCTGCCGCCTTTCAAGCTGCTAAGCAGCACGCTGTTGACCCCTGCAATGACCGAACGACCCTCCAAAGAAGTTCCATCGGCGGCATCGGCAAAACCCAGATCCTTTGCGGTATTCGGATTGTTCGCTGCAGCGATGCTGATGCCCCCACCGTGGTTGATCGTGAGCCCCTTGCCATCGGCGGTGATGCCCAGCACCGTACCGCTCCCGGTATTGCTGATCAAATCCGCCAGGTCACCGACCGTTTTGATATTGCTTGTAATGTTGACGTCAAATGCTGTTCCCCCCGCGGTAATGACAAAATCAGGTCCACCCGCCGCCGATCCGCTGCGCACGCCCCGACCATCGTTGAGCTGTGTTAGAGGGGTCAGGCGACCAATCGTGTTGATGTTGGAGCCCACCAGATCGTTTCCATCTGCTGAAACGGTCGCCCCGGTGGCGGCAGTGAGGCCGAGGTCGCGGGCCGTCGTGCCATCGCCGATATCGCGCAAGGTCAGGTCTTGCAATGTCGAACCGCTTTCATCGGTCAGTTGCAGGCCCTGCTGGGTTACCCTCGCACGCACGCTGGTCTCCAGCGAGGTGTTGATCTTGTTAGCCACATCGTCGAGCGTGATGGCTCCCGAGGCATCGATCACGGTGGATTTCCCGCTGCGATCCGTCAGTCTAAACTGCCCGCGCGAAACACCCTGGCCGCCATTCAACTCTGAAAGCAGCGTCTGATGGCTTGCTTCGCCGCCCCCTTGTTCAATCGTGATCGTGCCCGCACCCACCTTGGCATTATTGGGATCCGTAAACCCGCCCGTAATCGCCTGCTGCGCCGATACCAGCTGCGCCACCTGGAGCTGATATGTGCCCGCCGATGCGCCCGGTAATGTAGTGGCGGTTAGCACGCTCTCATCGCTGCTCTTTGCAGTCGTGTTCTGGTAAACGGTCTTAGTATTCAAATCTTTGGCAATCCCCTGTAGGGCAGTCACCTGTCCGGCCAGCGCGGTAAACGAATCCTTCTGCGCCGACGCCGTCTTGATACGGTTCTGCAACTGATTCACCGGCTGCTGATCAAGCGACAGCAGCTTGGTTATCAAATCCGATGTGTTGATCCCGCTGATCAACCCGACGCTGGAAGTAATCTGTGCCATTGGAATTCTTCGTGTTGACTACGTTTACACAATCACGGCCATTGAATTTGGGCACCATCATTAGATGTCATGCCATGCATTACTACTGCGTAAATCGGCTAAATCGGCGGGTTGATGCATAACGATTTATTGACCCCTGCAAATCCCGGGTTATAGGACGCGCCGCCCCCCACCTGGATGCCGCAAGCACGCGCCTCCCGTTTCTTGCCACTCAAAAAAAATCAGAAGGATTCCCCATCGCACGCGGCACGGGGTAAAATCATCGACTGAATCTGCGAAAAAGTTACTACACAGCGGTTGCACATTACGGAATTGCTCTATGATTTTAAGCCATCTGCGCATCAGGTCACTTTCGTTCGTTCGCACGGTTGCCGGTCTGTCTCTTGCCCTGGCCCTGGGCTGCAATGAAGCCAATCCACCCGCCAATAGTTCTCCGGCTACCAGCCCGCCGATCAGCAATTCGCAGCCGCGCGAGATGCAGAACCCGCCCCCGGACGGCCGACTGACCAAACCCGGCGGGCTGCGATCCCTCGATAGTCTTTCCGGCCGCTCAAGCGCCCCGGCCCCGCACCTGCCAGCGGGCGATTCGCTGGCCAATCGCGATCCCTCCGCCCCAACCCATAACCCTTCCAATGTACCCTCTGCTGATGCACCACCCCGGGTTCCCAACCAACCCAGCGACGGTACC
>JBBSFP010000121.1:0-7542 GCA_038238625.1 Tepidisphaerales bacterium | reverse complement strand
TGAGCGATGCGCTGCTGATGCTGGAAAACATGGCCCATCGCGGGGCCTGCGGGTGCGAGCCTGACAGCGGCGA
Organism: Tepidisphaerales bacterium; assembly: GCA_038238625.1. Classification (GTDB taxonomy): domain Bacteria; phylum Planctomycetota; class Phycisphaerae; order Tepidisphaerales; family Tepidisphaeraceae; genus JBBSFP01. The sequence continues at coordinate 7,469 of JBBSFP010000121.1, read as the reverse complement.
CGGGGCGGGGATTTTGCTCAAGCTCCCCGATGATTTTCTAAGGCGAAAATGCCGGGAGCAGGGAATCAGCCTGCCAAAGCTCGGCCACTATGCCGCCGGCAATGTGTTCCTGCCCAAAGATCTGGTTGAGCGGATCGAATGTGAGAAGACGCTGGAGCGCGTGGTCCGCGAATACGGCATGGCGGTGCTGGGATGGCGCGACGTACCGGTGAATTCCAAGGTGATCGGCCCCACGCCCCTGCGCAGCGAGCCACGCATTCGCCAGGTTTTCGTCGGGATGCAGGAATCGTTCTACCAGCGCAGCGATTTTGATCGGCGGCTGTACCTGGTTCGGCAGCGCGCTGAAAACGAGATCGAATTTAACCCGCGTTTAAGCCGCACCTCGCGCGAGCAGTTTTACATCTGCGCGCTCTCCACCAATCGCATCATCTACAAGGGGATGCTGGTCGCCGACCAGTTGCGGAAATATTTCCTCGACCTTACCGAGCCGGATTTTGTGAGTTCGCTGGCGATCGTGCATTCGCGCTTCAGCACCAATACCTTTCCCAGTTGGGATCGCGCGCATCCGTATCGCTACGTGGCCCATAATGGAGAGATCAACACCCTGCGTGGCAATCGCAACTGGATGCGGGCCCGCTATGGGTCGCTGCATTCTGAAATCTTTGGCGATGAGCTGGCGAAGATGTTCCCCATCCTCACCGAGAGCGGTTCGGACACGGCCACCTTTGATAATTGTCTGCAGTTCCTGGCGATCAATGGTCGCTCGTTGCCTCACGCGGTGTTGATGATGATCCCCGAAGCCTGGCAGGCGAACGCGCTGATGGATCCGGAGCTGCGCGCGTTTTACGAGTACCACGCCTGTCTGATGGAGCCGTGGGATGGACCCGCTTCGGTCACCTTCACCAACGGCTACCTGGTGGGCGCGGTGCTGGATCGCAATGGCCTGCGCCCCAGCCGATATTACGTCACCAAGGACGACATGGTGATCATGTCCAGCGAAGTGGGCGTGTTGCCGATTGATCCCAACAACATTGCCCAAAAATGGCGTCTGCAACCCGGCCGCTTGTTTTTGATTGATCAGAAGCAGGGGCGCATCATCGACGATGCGGAGATTAAGCAGGATCTGGTTGATCGCCGCCCCTGGAAGCGCTGGGTGGATACGCACCTGGTCGAGTTGGATTCGCTACCGGCGGCACAAAACGTGATCGAGGTGGACCACGACACGCTGCTGGTTCGCCAGCACGCCTTTGGGTATACCGCCGAAGATTTGCGCATGATTATGACGCCCATGGCGGTGGTGGGCCAGGAGGCGTTGGGGTCGATGGGGAACGATGCGGCGCTGGCGTGTTTATCGGATCGCCCGCAGTTGCTATACGCCTATTTCAAACAGCTTTTCGCACAGGTGACCAACCCGCCTTTGGATGCGAATTTTGAATCGCTGGTGACCAGCCTTTTCACCTACCTGGGCCGCGAAGGGAACCTTCTGGAAGAAACCCCCAGTCACGCGCACCTGATCAAACTGCAAACCCCGGTGTTGTCCAACGACGACCTGGCCAAGCTGCGTGAAGTATCGGTATCCGAACTACGCAGCATGACGCTGGCGATGCTTTTTAACGTGAACGATGGCCCGCAGGGTTTACGCAAGGCGGTCGATGAACTGTGTGAAAAGGCGGCGAAGGCAGTGACCGATGGGGCATCGATCCTGATTTTGTCGGATCGCGGCGTCGATGCCGATCATGCGCCGATCCCCAGCCTGCTGGCCACCGCCGCGGTCCATCATCACCTGATTCGCCAGGGCACGCGCACGCAAGCGGGGCTGGTGATCGAGACCGGTGAGGCCCGCGAGGTGCATCATTTCTGCCTGCTCATCGGCTACGGTGCGGGGGCGATAAATCCCTATGTCGCGTTTGAAACCATCGCCGACCTGCATCGCCAGAATGTGCTGCCTCCCGAGGTGTTGAACGAGGGCAAGACGGTTCCGCTGACGCTGGCAAAGGCCACCGGGAACTTCATCAAGGCCGCCAACAAGGGGATCATCAAGGTTGCCAGCAAGATGGGCATCTCTACGGTGCAAAGCTATCGCGGGGCACAGATTTTTGAGGCGATCGGCCTGTCGACGGAGGTCATCGACAAATATTTCACCGGCACCGCATCACGCATCAACGGCATTGGGCTGGATGTCATTGCGCAGGAGGCCGCCGAGCGGCATCGCCGTGGTTTTCCACCCATCCCCATGGCAGGCAACACCCTGGAATCGGGCGGGGTTTACCAATGGCGTCGCGATGGCGAGCAGCATGCCTACAACCCCGACACGGTTTCGCGTTTGCAGCAATCGGTGCGCGTGGATTCGTTCAAGACGTTCCAGGAATACAGCGCGATCGTGAACGATGAATCACGCCGCCGCTCCACCCTGCGCGGTCTGCTCAAATTCAAACAAACCACGGGCATCCCGCTCGACGAAGTGGAACCGGCCAAGGAGATCGTTAAGCGTTTCGTTACCGGGGCGATGAGCTTCGGGTCAATCAGCAAGGAAGCGCATGAAAACTTGGCAATCGCGATGAATCGCATCGGCGGGAAATCCAACACCGGGGAGGGGGGCGAGGATGCCGATCGCTTTACACCCGATGCCAACGGCGACCTTCGCCGCAGCGCGATCAAGCAGGTGGCCTCCGCGCGTTTTGGCGTGACCGCTGAGTACCTGGTGAATGCCGACGAACTGCAGATCAAGATGGCACAGGGTGCCAAGCCGGGCGAGGGAGGCCAACTGCCTGGGTATAAGGTTGATCCGTACATCGGCAAGCTGCGCCACAGCACGCCGGGCGTCGGGCTCATCTCACCGCCGCCGCATCATGACATCTATTCCATTGAGGATCTGGCGCAGCTCATCAGCGATTTAAAAAACACCAACCCTGCGGCACGCGTGAGCGTGAAGCTGGTGAGCGAAGTGGGTGTTGGCACGGTGGCGACGGGTGTCGCCAAGGCCAAGGCTGATCACATTCTCATCTCCGGCGACAGCGGTGGCACGGGTGCCAGCCCGCTGACGAGCATCAAGTACGCGGGCATTCCCTGGGAGCTGGGGCTGGCCGAAACACAGCAAACGCTGGTGCTGAATAACCTCCGTGGCCGAGTAGTGGTGCAGGCCGATGGGCAGATCAAGACTGGGCGCGATGTCGCCATTGCCGCGATGCTGGGTGCTGAAGAATTCGGCTTCGCCACGGCACCGCTGATTGCCAGCGGGTGCATCATGATGCGCGTCTGCCATCTGAACACCTGCCCCGTGGGGATTGCCACGCAGGATCCGGAGCTGCGCAAAAAATTCGCCGGTAAGCCCGAACACGTGATCAACTTCATGTTCTTCATCGCCGAAGAGCTGCGCGCCATTATGGCGCAGCTGGGTTTCCGCACCGTGCGCGACATGGTCGGTCACTGCGAACTCTTGGAATTCGAGGATGTTTCGCGGCATGTAAAAGCGCGGCACCTGGACCTTTCAGTCATCCTGCACAAGCCCAACGTCGACCCCACCTGGGCTATCGTCAACGTGCAGAAGCAAGAGCACGGCCTGGCCGATACGCTTGACCATCGCATGCTCATAGACCTTTCAAAGCGTGCGCTGGAGAACGGCCAACCGGTCACCGCCGATCTGCCGATCAAGAACACCAACCGCAGCGTATGCGCCACGCTATCGGGCCTGATCGCCCGCAAATATGGGCACGCGGGTTTGCCCGATGACACCATTCGCTTTCGCTTCAGCGGATCGGCGGGGCAGAGCTTCGGGTGCTTCCTCGCGCATGGCATCACACTCACGCTAGAAGGCGATGCCAACGATTACCTGGGGAAAGGCCTCAGCGGTGGAAAGATCGCTCTCTTCCCCCCGGCTGAAGCAGTGGCGAGCGGTTTCATCCCCGACCAGAACATCATCGCCGGTAATGTGATCTGCTACGGTGCCACCGGCGGCGAGGTGTACATCCGTGGTGTTGTCGGTGAACGATTCTGCGTGCGCAACAGCGGCGCCCGAGCGGTCGTCGAGGGAGTCGGCGATCATGGCTGCGAATATATGACCGGTGGACGTGTGGTCGTACTCGGTCGCACAGGACGCAACTTCGCCGCCGGCATGAGTGGCGGAATTGCCTACGTCTACGCCCGCCAGACCGATGATCGCCAGCCGACCTTCGCACAACTTTGCAACCATGATCTCGTCGAGCTGGAATCACCCGCCACGTTTACCGATGACGACAAAACGGTCCTTCGCGAGCTATTAGAGAACCACCTTCGGCACACCGGAAGTGAACGCGCCGCTTCGATTCTGGATGATTGGGACAACGAGCTGCGCCGCTTCGTAAAAGTGATGCCAACCGACTATCGCAAAGCGCTGGCGCATCTGGCGGAGAATGAAGCGCAAGCGAAATCGCTGTCGCTCAATCAAGCCGTTTGAGCCTATTTACGCTTGTTTTGTTTGATTTGAGGAGCCATGGGAAAGCCCACCGGATTCAAGGAAATCGCCCGCGAGACCCCCACGCGTAAGCCCGTGACGCTACGCATTCTCGATTGGAATGAAATCTATCAACCCTTTCCCGCCGACAAGCTCCAGCAGCAGGGGGCACGCTGCATGGATTGCGGCATTCCGTTTTGCCACACCGGCTGCCCGCTCGGGAACATCATTCCGGATTTCAACGATCTGGTGTACCGCAACCGCTGGCGCGATGCCTACGAGGTGCTGGCTCGCACCAATAATTTTCCGGAATTCACCGGCCGTGTGTGCCCCGCGCCATGCGAAGAAGCCTGTGTGCTGGGGATCAATGAAAAACCCGTCACGATCAAGAACATCGAGCAGTACATTATCGAGCGCGCTTTCGATGAGGGGTGGGTGCAGCCGCAGCCCCCCCCCCGACGCACGGGCAAAAGCGTCGCCGTCATCGGCTCCGGCCCTTCGGGGCTGGGCTGCGCGGCGCAGCTCAACAAGGCCGGGCACAGCGTCACCGTCTTCGAACGCGCCGACCGCATCGGCGGGTTGCTCATGTACGGAATCCCCAACTTCAAGCTCGAAAAGCGCATCGTCGAACGCCGGGTTGACATCATGAAACGCGAGGGGATCAAGTTCCTCACCAACGCCAACGTCGGGTTCAACTACCCCATTGATGACCTCCGCCGCGATTTTGATGCGCTGGTGCTTTGTGGCGGGGCCACCAACCCGCGCGATCTGGCCGTCCCCGGGCGCGAGCTCAATGGCATCCATTTCGCCATGGATTATCTGCCCCAGCAAAATAAGCAAAACCATGGCGACGCCATCCCCGATGCCATCACCGCCCGCGACAAACATGTCATCATCCTCGGCGGGGGCGACACCGGCGCCGACTGCCTGGGCACCGCCGAGCGCCAGGGCTGCCGCAGTGTCAAGCAGTTCGAGCTTCTCCCCCGTCCGCCCGAAGAACGCACCATCGACATGCCCTGGCCGCACTGGCCCATGATCTACCGCACCAGCAGCGCCCATGAAGAAGCCATCGAACTCTTCGGCGGCGAGGTGCGCGATTTTGCCATCAACACCAAATTTTTCAGCGGCGCTGATGGCAAGGTCACCCGCCTGCATGGCATCCGTCTCGAATGGGAGATGCAAAACAGCCGCCCCACAAAGATGAAAGAAGTCCCCGGCAGCGAATTTGAATTGGATTGCGACCTCTGCCTGCTGGCGCTGGGCTTTCTCTGCCCCGATCCCAATGGCCCGATCAATCAAATGGGGTTGGAAAAAGACGCCCGGGGGAATGTAAAAGTAGACTCGAATTACATGACCAACACCCCCGGCATATTCTCCGCCGGCGACATGCGCCGCGGCCAAAGCCTGGTCGTCTGGGCCATCAGCGAAGGCCGTCAGGCCGCCCGGGCGGTGGATGCCTTTTTGATGGGTCGGAGTGATCTGCCTGAGCTGAAATTATTTTGAATCGACCGCCCACGACCGCCGATGACCGCAAATTTTGACGCCCCGGGTAGACTTGATTCTTTAACCGGAGCCTATTTTGAAAACTAGCCCTCGCCTTCGATCAACCCTGATGGCTGTTTGCCTGGGAATATTTCTACTCTCCCCGGCACTCGCTGATCAACCGCGCCCACCCCAGTCGCAGGCCGCACCGGCGGAGAGGTTGGAGCTATGCCCAGTCGACTGGGACCGCGTGCGCGAATCAGCGCGCCGCTTCCGCCACTCGCCGACCATGTTTCATGTCGACGCCAATACGGGCAATGATGCAAATCCAGGCACCGCAGAGCGCCCCTGGAAGACCATTCAAAAGGCCGCTGATGTCTTGCAGGCCAAGCAAACGGCGATCGTGCATGCGGGGGTCTATCATGAGGTCGTCCGCATTAAAAATTCGGGAAAGGTCAACGAGCCCATCGTCCTGGCGGCGGCGGAAAAGGACAACGTGATCATCGATGGCAAGGCCAAGCTGCCCGTGCATAACTGGGAAGGCCTGATCATCATCGATGGCAAAGAATATGTGGATATCGTGGGATTCACGCTGCTCAACTCCAATAGTGCGGGGGTCTTCGCCAAGCATAGCAATCACCTGATGGTGCAAGGCGTGCATACGGATCATACCTGGTCTTCCGGGCTGCAATTCTGGAATTGCAAGCAGCTGGACGTGTGGGCCAACGACGTTCGCCGGGCCTGCGAAGGTAAGGCCCCCAAGGATGTGGGCACCCAGGAATGCATTACCCTGGGCAGTTGCGAAGATTTCAAAGTGAGCCACAACCATGTCTGGGATCGTGCCGTGGATACCGGCAACGGCGGGGAGGGAATCGACGTGAAAGTAGCGTGCCAGCATGGTCAAGTTTTTTGCAACGTAGTACACGACCTGGTGCGGCTGGGAATCTATGTGGATGCCTATGATGGTGCCCTTTCCGATGTCAGGGTGGACCGTAATATCGTCTATCGCTGCGCCTCTGGCATCGTTCTTTCCGCCGAGCAGAAGGCCGGTAAGGAAACCTCGGTTTCCGTATACCAAAACATAGTGTTCGAGAACCAACACAACGGCATCGAAGTCTCGGATTACGATGCGGATGCCCCGCGGAGCAAGATAACCATCGACCATAATACCCTCGTGGGCAATGGCAGCCCCAAGTGGGGCGGGGGGATCCTCATCTCGACACGTAATCCAGCGTCTGGCGAGATTACGATTACCGACAACGTAGTCTCCCAAAACGCGGCCTGGCAGATCGCCGTGCAACGCTCGACGCTGCCGCGCGTCAGAATTTCAGGAAACGTGCTGGATGGCATGCGTAGCTACGATGGCGGCGAAGATTCCGAGACCGAGGTGCACGGCGAAACGCCACTCATCGCCGATCCAGACTTTTTAAATGCCAAAATCCACGATTTCCGCTTCAGCCAACAGAGCGAAGCCAGCAATCGCTCCGCCGGCGCCAACGGCGGGGCGGGGGGGGGGGGGGGGGGGGGGGGGGGGGGGGGGGGGGGGGGGGGGGGGGGG
>JBBSFP010000120.1:0-7559 GCA_038238625.1 Tepidisphaerales bacterium | reverse complement strand
TGCAAAACAGCGGGAAGCGCATCAATGATTCCAGCGGCAGCTATTCGCGCCTTGATGTGAATGCGGCCGTCGCCATGGCCTACCAACTGAGCGGTATCACCCCCGCCGCAGTTCCCGCGCCGGTACCCGCCAGTACGCCGGCGCCCGCACCGGCGCCCACACCCGCGCCGTCCCCCGGCTCAAACGCATCCAACGGTTCCACTCCCTTTAGTGGGTCGCCCGTTGCCGTTCCGACCGTGATTCAGGCCGAGAATTTCGACAACGGCGGCCAGGGCGTCGGTTACTACGATCGCGATGCCGCCGGTTGGGGCTATCGCTCCAGCGGGGTGCAAATTTACGGTGATTCCAACGCCAAAAACTCCAACTACGTGGGCTGCACCGAAGCCGGCGAATGGATGCAGTATTCCATCAACGTCGGTTCCGACGGCAGCTATGATCTGAGCGCTACCGTCGCCTCGCTCTGGGGCGGCGGAAAATTCCATGTGAATATCGACGGCAGCGACGTCACCGGTGAAATGAACATTGGCGACACCGGATCGTGGAATCGTTTCCAGAACGATTCTAAAACGGGCATCTATCTCACTTCGGGTGTGCATACGATGCGCGTCGTTATGGACGCCGCCGGGTTGTCGGGTAATGTCGGGAATTTTGACCAGTTCACCCTGAAGGCCAGTGAGGGCTCCACTGCCTCTAATGTCCCCTCCGTGGCCCCCGCTGCGGCCGCTTATACCCCCGCCACGACCGGTGAAACGCCCTACTATGGCACCCCGATCAATGCCTTCAACCACATCGATGCTTCTGACTTTGACAATGGCGGGCAAGGCATCGGATATTTCGACCGAGGATCGAGTGGTTTCGGGTATCGCAACAGCGGAACGCAGATCTACCGCAGCGACGCCGCCAACGCCGGACAATATGTGGGTACCACCGAAGCCGGCGAATGGTTGAAATACACGGTGGATGCTCCCACGAGCGGGACGTACGGCCTTAACGCCCGCGTAGCCTCACTCTGGTCCGGTGGCTCATTCCATGTTGAAGTCGATGGCAACAATGTCACGGGTACTATTGGCGTCCCCGATACCGGCGGGTGGACCCATTTTCAGACCATTCGCAAAAATGGAATCACCCTCTCCGCCGGTACCCACGTCATCCGCGTGGTCATGGACAGCAACGGAGCCAGCGGCAACGTTGGGAACTTTGATTGGTTCTCATTTTCGTAATTGATCCCCGGCAACGGACCCCGTGGCAGCGCAACAGTGCAGCCAGTGCCCCCACTGGCTGCACCCCTTGCTGCGTAACCGCCGGCCATGGCAACACCAGCGGCATCGCATTTGGGAGCCTGCTTTGAGTTACGGAGTCTCTCCGGGATCAATGTCTCTTGATTTCACCCATTGCAGGAACAACCCGTGGGGGGGGGCAGTGGGGCCAGCCACCCGGCGGTCGGCGGCGGCAAGCATCTGCCCCACCTCCGCGGGGGTTCTGCGCCCGCGCCCAACCAGCACCAGCGTGCCCACGATAATCCGCACCATGTTCCACAAAAAACCCGTACCCTCCACCCCCACCACCACGCAGCCGCCACGCCGACTCACGCTGCAATCCAACAGCGTGCGCACCGTGGTGCGGCGGCCATGACCGGCCCTGGCGAAGCTCGCAAAATCGTGTTCTCCGACCAGCAGCGCCGCCGCCTGCCGCATGGCGGCGATGTCCAGCAACTGCCAGCGATGCCACGCCAGGTCGTAGAAAAACAGCGGTCTTTGCAGCGAATTCCAGATGAAATATTGATAGCGCTTGCTGGTGGTTGATCGGATGGCGTGGAAGTCATCATCCACCCGCTGAATTCTCCGCACCAGCACATCCGATGGCAGCCGGTGATTCACTGCGGCCATCAATCCCTCGATGGGAATTTCGCGGCGATGGGTATCGAGATGGGCGACTTGCCCCTTGGCATGCACGCGGGCATCGGTGCGCGATGCCCCTACGATCTCGACAGGATGCCCTAATACATGCCCGAATGCGCGGGAAGTCACTTCCTGGATCGTGGGCAGCCCCTCACCTTCGGCGGGCATCTGCCCCCTGAACCCCGGCACCGCCATCTGCCGTTGCCACCCGAAGTAATTTGTCCCCCGATACGCCAGCGTTAGCTTGTAGCGCATGCCTATCGCCGCTTTTCGTTTTTAGTGATCGCGAGCACCTGGGCATTTAATCGTGCGTTGGTTGCCACCGCATCGGGACCCCAGATGGTGGGTTCACCGTCCCAGGTAGTGAAGTGGCCCCCAGCCTCCTGCATAATCGTGAGCATCGGCGCACAGTCCCAGGGGGACATCTTCGGATCCACCATGATTTCGGCCCGCCCGGTCGCCACCAGGACATATCCGTAGCAATCGCCCCACCCAGCGCTCAATCGCGCGCGGGCCGCCAGTTTTTCATACGCATCTGAGCGCGCCATCGCTGCCGTCACGTTGGTCGTTAAAAGCGTCGCTTCTGACATTTCCGATGTCCTGGATACTTCGGCCCGGCGCCCATTCCATGTGCATCCCATCCCATCCGCAGCGCAAAGCATCTCATCGAGTGCTGGCAGATAAATGACGCCCACGCTGGGCCGCCCTTTTACCTCGACACCCACCAGCGTTCCCCACAACGGTACGCCATGAATGAACGATTTGGTGCCATCAATCGGATCGACGATCCATTTGTAGTCGTTGTCCCCCTTACTGTGTCCGGCTTCTTCGCCAAGAATCGAATGCGATGGATAACAGCGGGCAATGATCGACCGAACAACCTGTTCTGCCTCACGATCGGCACGGGTAACCGGGGAATCATCGGCCTTGATTTCCACCTCCACGCCGGTGTTGAAATGGGCGAGCGCGCGGCGCCCTCCGACGTATGCCGCCTCCGATGCCACCGCCAGCAATTCTTTGAGCGTGGGTTCAGCCATGGCAGATTCACATGCTTTCAACCAGGCGCTCGGCGATCTGCACCGCGTTGGTGGCCGCCCCCTTACGAATCTGATCACCGCTGACGAACAGTTCGATCCCACGGCCATCTTCGCGGCTGATATCCTGCCGAATTCGGCCGACCAGCACGCTGTCCTGCCCGCTGGCTTCCAACGGCATGGGGAAATGGTTGTTCACCGCATCGTCAACCACGCGCACTCCCGGTGCCTTTTGCAGAATCTCCCGGACCTCCTGCGGCGTGATCGCACGCTCAAACTCCAGGTTGATCGATTCGCAATGCGCACGGGCAATGGGCACGCGCACACAAGTCGCTGTCACCATGATGCGCGGGTCGGCGAATATTTTCCGCGTTTCGTTGACCATCTTGTTCTCTTCTTCGTTGTACCCGTTGGCCGCAATGGCGCTGTTGTGGCAAAAGAGATTATTGACAATCTGGTGGGCGAAAAGTTTCTTGAGAATTTGCCCGCCGGTGGCAAACGCCCTGGTCTGCTGCTCAAGCTCCCACAATCCCATTGACCCGGCTCCGCTCACGGCTTGGTAGGTGCTCACAATCACCCGCTTCACACGATTAACCTTGTGCAGCGGCCATACCGGAACGTTCATGATGATCGTGCTGCAATTGGGGTTGGCGATCAGCCCATTATGTTTGGCGATCGCCAATGGGTTTACTTCCGGCACCACCAGGGGCACGCCCTCTTTCATGCGAAACGCGCTGGTGTTGTCGATGACGACCGCTCCCGCCTCCACTGCGGGGGCCGCAAACTCGCGACTGATGCCCCCCCCCGCCGAAAAAAACGCGATTTGTACATCCTTGAAACTTTCGCGCGTCAGCTCCTCCACCGTGTGGGATTTACCGGCAAACTCCAGCTTCTTACCCGCGCTGCGGCTCGATGCCAGCAACTTCAGACTCTTAATCGGAAAATTACGCTCGGCCAGCACGATCAGCAATTCATGCCCGACGGCTCCGGTCGCGCCCACGATGGCAACATTCGCGCTCATTTAGAACACTCCGCACTACACAGCAATATCCAACAAACGAGCCACAGGCAGCATTTGCCCGTGGCTGCGAAATCGGCTCCAACATTATCCCACGAAATCCGCCGCGTTCAAGTTTTCGCACCTTTATCCCACTGGACGGCGCACCCATCCTGCGTTTAATTGTGTCCTGATGATACGGGTCGAAGTCCTGCTTTCTCGCATCTTCGAAAATGCCCGGCAGATTGCTGCGCAAACGGGGGTCGCGCTCTGGCCAGTGATTAAAGCCGATGCCTATGGCCTGGGGACCCGCGAGATTGCCCGAGCACTCGCCAATGTCGCCGATGGGTTTTGCGTCTTCGCGCTCAACGAAGCCATCGCCGCCGATATCTGGAATCAAACTGGCAAACCCAGCCTGGCGCTTGGCCCCGCGGAGCCCCGCCGCTTGCAGGAGTATCTCATCCATCATGTACGGCCCTCGGTGATTGACGTGCCAACGGCCACTGCCCTGCGTGAGGCCCATCCGGCCCTGTGCCTGGATACCGGGATGCAGCGCTTTACCTGCTCGCCGTCGGAGGCCCCGGCAGTCATCGAGGCGGGAAACATCGCCGAGGTATTCACCCATGCCACGCGCATGGAACACGTAAATGCGCTGCAACAATGGGCTGCAGCGCAAGGGCGCAAATTGATGCTTCACGCCGCCGCCACTGCCATGCTGGGTGAGCCGCGCGCCTGGCTTGATGCCGTTCGCCCGGGGCTTGGTTTGTATACCGGTGCCGTCCGCATCACAGCGCCGCTTATTGAAACACACACTTCCCAGGGACCTGTGGGTTACACCGGCTTCACCACCGTACGGCATGGGGTCATTCCCGTGGGCTACACCGACGGCCTTCGCCGCGGGCAGTGCCGCATCAACCGCCAACCCCGTCGCATTCTGGAAGTGGGGATGCAGACGGCTTTCGTCGAAATCAGCGAGCATGACCAAATGGGAGACTTGGTCACGCTGCTGGACGATCACCTGACCCCTGCCGAGATCGCAAAATCCTGGGGCAGTTCCCCACAGGAAGTATTACTGAGCCTGACCCGAACCGCTCAAAAAACCTACCTTAAATAGATGGGAGTCCCCAATGCCCCTTTGCCATGTGCAATGGTTCAGTAACGTGTTGCAAAAACAGGTGGCGATGAACGTGCTGATCCCCAGCACCGGGACGCCACCCTTCAACACTTACTATCTACTGCACGGGCTTTCCGATGACTATTCCAGTTGGATGCGGCGAACGCGCATTGAAGTCTATGCCGAGCAGTTTGAAATGATCATCGTGATGCCTGATGGCTTCCGGTGGTTTTACACCGACAATAACGAGGGCCCGGCCGCGGGAAAATACATAGCTGAAGAATTACCGGCGTTTATCGAGCGGACATTTCCCGCCCGGACAGACCGCGCCGGTCGTTGCATCGGCGGGCTTTCCATGGGGGGTTACGGAGCGCTGCGTGCTGCGTTCACTTACCCGCATCGCTACCGAAGCGCCAACAGCCATTCCGGGGCTTTGCTGGCCGGAAGCAAGGTCTATGAAACATCCGATATGGCCGAGCGCTGCCGCATCTTTGGTGCTGACCCCGCGGGTTCTAAGCACGATCTAATTAAGCTCGCCGAAAACCTTAAAACCAGCGGATTGGCGGCTCCGCGCGTGCTCATTGATTGCGGCACCGATGACAAACTGCAATCAGACAACCTGCAATTTCACCAACGCCTGCAAAGCCTTAAATTCGATCACGAATACGCGGAATATCCCGGAGGGCATAATTGGGATTACTGGGATGCCCATATTCGCCAGGCCCTTGCGTTTCATGCCCGCGATCGCGACTGATCGGGATTCACTAACCGGATGGCATTTTCCCGAAATATCGCGGCCGCCACCTTGGCTGGCAGCGAAAGAGTCTTCAAGTATTCCAGTAAATCCCCGCCATAGTTATCGCGCCCGAAGAGTAACCGGTCGGCAAAGCGAGTGAGAAATTCCATTCCCTGCGCGGGATCACGCTTGATCGCTGTCAAACCCGAGTTGGCCGAGAGGTCTGCGAAGAGATTCGGGTATTTTTCAAAGAGGCCATGCAGGCGGCCACCGGGCACGATGGGCCCCTTGGGATATTGCCTGGGCTCGCGCGCGGCATCGCCGCTGATCTCCCGCCAAAACCCGGGGGCGTGTCCGATGAAATTCGTCTGCGGGCAGGCGATCAAGGCGCGTTCTAAATTCTCTATCGTTCCGCCAAACCAGTGGGGCTGATAGATCGGCAGGCCCTGTTCGTCGGGGAGATAAGGCACATCCAAATGAAGCACCACCGGTGCTCCTGCTCGACCCGCGGCCTTAAATAGCTCCAGGCAACGCGGGTCATCAAACGGCAGGCGAAACTTCCATTCCCCGCAGATGCGCACATCATACATCGCCACGGCCGCTTCAAAGAGATCTGCCGCGGCAGGCAACATCGGATCAGGACAGTAGCCCAGCAGATATCGCCCGGGATAATTTTGCCGAGCTTTTAGAAGATCGCTGAAAACCAGGCCCGGGTGCATACCGTCGGGACTCATGTGCAAGGGATTCAGTGCAAAAGCACCGCGGGTGGCGGGCTGCGCCTGATAGTCCGGGGCTTCGGAAGTAAGTATCCACGCCAGGTCGATCTGGTGGGCATCCATATCCTCGATGTGGGCGGTATCGTCCCGGCCCTGCCAAAAGACATGTTGATGCGTATCAATGATCCGATAACGGGGTGAATCTGCCAAAGAAAGTTCCTCGTAGAAACCAATGATCGACAGCGATCCGGGATTGGCGATCATCGCCGCGCGCAGCCGTTAAAGCGATGCGCAGGGCCTCTCCGCCGGGACTCGCCGGGGAGTTCGTTTACAAGTAAGATTTCACCCGAACCATGTCATTGATGACCGACATCCTCGCGCATAACCAGCAGTTTGTGCAGAGCAAAGGCTATGAGCCATTCCTCACCGATCGATTCCCTGACAAAAAGCTGGTCATCATCACCTGCATGGACACGCGGCTCATCGAGTTGCTACCGCACGCCATGAACATCCGTCAGGGCGAAGCGAAAGTGATCAAGGTCGCCGGGGCGGTGGTCTCGCATCCGTTTGGTTCGGTCATGCGTTCGATCCTGCTGGCGGTTTATGAGTTGGGAGCAACCGAGATCGCCGTAGTGGGGCATCACGGCTGCGGTATGACGGCTCTGAGCTGTGAATCTATTTTGCAAAAGGCGCGCGAGCGCGGCGTGACGCAGGAGACCCTGAATCTACTGCGCGCCTCCGGTGTTGAACTCGATCGCTGGCTCGTCGGTTTCGAATCAGAAGAAGCAGCCGTTCGGCAGACGGTGGCCACCATCCGGCGGCATCCCCTTTTGCCCACGGGAATCGTTGTGCATGGGCTGGTGATGCATCCCGAAACGGGGGCGCTGGATACCCTTGAGTTGGGCTATTAACCTGTGAATGATCCAGGTTAAGTAAATTCGGCCGGCGCAAGATGTAACGCTTCACCCACCGACAATGGGCATAGAACCATGGGCATGAAAAAAAGGGCGTGAAAAAACCACCGGACATCGGAGGGAAGGAGACTTCCGACGTGGCCGGCGGTT
>JBBSFP010000119.1:0-7605 GCA_038238625.1 Tepidisphaerales bacterium | reverse complement strand
GGCCCCCGCCGAGCGCCATGTCGCCAATGATCGGCATATGTGGTTTATGCGTGAAAGCCATCACCGTGCTGAGCCGACTGTTTATACAGGCTCTGTTGAAGGCGGTTCGCTGGCCATTGCCCCATCCACGGCACCCACGACCCAGGAAATCGCGTCGCTTCCGGCAACTGCCCCGGTGCTTCCACCGCCGGTATGGATTGATCCGGTTCGCCTGACCGGGCTGGACGGCAACGCCGCTCAAAAGAGTGACCCCCAATTGCGGCCCCGCCATGGATATGCACATTGGATTGCTGGCCCAAGTACCCCTGACCCATTACTGGCCGCCCCGCCCACGGATGCGGCAACCGACCTGCGCGACTTTCCGCGTTCCACATGCTACTACGAAAATCAGTCCGTTCCCGCAGGGCCGACCTACACGTTCCTTGCCCCGGCATTTGGACGCTCAGAATCCGCTAAAGACATTTCAGTGATTGCTATCACTGGTCTGCCCACGTTCATCGGCAGCGCCCTTTCGGCTCCGTTCATCATGCTGGTCCAGCCACCCTGGACGCCCAAGATGTGGCACGAGGGGACCAACTATCCCCCTTCATTCACCGTCGCGCCACCGGCCGAAAAAGAAAAGCGATAGGCTCGGGGCCCTAAGTCCAATGCGAAGGATTGCATCATGACACGAGACGAAATCTGCGCTAACGCTGCCTGCAAACTGAGTGCGGCCGGGCCCACACTGGGATCGAAGCAAGCGCTGGTGGGGATCGATGGGTTTGTAGACGAAATCCTGGCGGTGGTTGATCAGCGGACCGATTTTCAGCACTTTCAGCCGATTAAAACGATTGCTGCGCTGGGGAAGAAAATCCTCGCCGCCACCGGCCAATCAAGCAACTACGAACTGATCGTCAAACAAACAAAACTGGGCGGTAACGGACCGATCATGGCCAACGCATTGGCGGCGATCGGATTAAAGGTGACTTACGTGGGGTGCCTTGGTTACCCCACTGTGCATCCGGTATTCGAAGAATTGGCTAAGCGGGCTGAAATCATCAGCATCGCCAACCCCGCTCACACCGATGCGCTGGAATTTGAAGATGGCAAACTGATGCTGGGAAAGCTCAGCAACTTTGATGAAGCCAACTGGGATACCCTCATTGCCCGCTGCGGACGCGAACGACTGATGGCTGCGATTTCGAGGTCATCTCTGATCGGCATGGTGAACTGGACCATGCTCCCGCACATGACGGAAATTTTCAGCCGGATGCTCAGTGACGTGCTTCCGCAGTTAGCTCGGGGGGGGGTGCGGCCGACGTTGTTTATTGATCTAACCGATCCGGAAAAGCGCACGCACGATGACATCGTCGAAGTGTTGCGGCTCATGACGCGCATGCAGGAATTTGTTGACGTAACGCTCGGCCTGAATCTCAAGGAATCAGGCGAGGTTGCGCAGGCGCTGGGATTGGCACCTGCCACCGCCCCGGAAACAGCGGTCGAGCAAACCACAGTGCAAATCCGTGCTGCGTTAAACGTACACTGCGTGGTGGTGCATCCGCGGACTGGCGCCGCCGCCGCTGTTCGCGACGGCAGCGCCATCTTCGCCGGACCATTCGTGCGTGAACCGAAGATCAGCACCGGTGCCGGTGATCACTTCAACGCCGGGTTTGCCACCGGGCGTGTCCTGGGGTTCACGCTGGAAGAAAGCCTTTGCCTGGGCGTAGCCGTGAGCGGATATTATGTCCGCACGGCAATCAGCCCTTCGGCCGCTGAATTAGCGACCTTTATCACGGAATTGCCGCCACCGCAGTAGGCGATCGCCAGTTTCGATTGCGGTCTCAATCGTTGTCTCAACTTAGTGATGGGTACTGGCCAGAGTGCCGGTCGTAATTTGGTGTGGCTTAATCGTGGAATTCTGCACCGTCTGCTTCTTCAGGCCATGCCTCGTGCTGAGGTTGGCCCCGTGCTTTCGATGATGGTGCCGATGATGCCGGTGAGCGGCAGGCGCGACGTTGGCCAGCGTATTATGTGATGCCGGTGCCGAATGCGAGGCGACTGCGGTATGTGATGCCGCCGTGTGCTGCAACCCATGCTTGCTGATGCGTGACTTGGCCATCGAAAATGCGGGCACCAGAGCCAGCGCGCCGACAGCCGCCAGAATCAAACTTTTACGCCCTATCGTACCCTTATTGAACAACATCGAATCTCCTCGTTGGATCATCCAACATAGATAAATTTTACACCGCCTGCTCCAGGGCTGGCACGTTTCTCTTATCGGACGCCGCTTGTCATGCAGGTGAATGAAAGTGATTCTCAATGATTTGCCAGCAAGCAGGTTCGGGATGTCTGCTGATCCAACAGGTCGACCATGCGGCACTATCAGGTGAACTGGCGGCGATGATCGGTAACGACGATTTCGCGCCCCTGTCCCCTAGCGCATCAGCGCTGCTGGCGATTGCACGACATGATGCCGGCTGGCCCTTGCACGATCTGCAACCCACTTTGAACCCCGACGGTGAGCCGCTGCATGTCTTTGAAACCCGAACCGATCTGTGTGTGCGGATCTGGAGCGCATCTACCGACCAGGTGCAGCAGCTCGATCCGTACGCCGGGCTGCTCGTGAGTCTGCACGGGTTAGCACTATCGCAAATCGCGCAGCGGCACAGCGCAAACCCCGACGCTCCGCCACACAATCCAGCCGAGCGGTTCGCCCTGATCAAATTTCAGCACAGGCAGGTGGAAATTCAGGAAGCCCTCCGGCGCATGCTTGGTTTGCGCACCGATATCCCATTGCAGCAAGGCTTGGCGTCGCCCGGAATCAGCGCCGGTGAGGATCGGCTCCGTTCCAACTATCGCTGGCTAGCGGCAATGGACCGCCTCAGCCTGCAGCTATGTTTCGGCAAGCCGCTGTTCAGCGAGTTCAAGGACATTCAACCGCAAACGGGGCAAAGCTCCATTGAGCTGGCGGTCAAATATATGTCGTCATCTGCAATGTGCGTGTCCCCTTGGCCGTTCGCCAGTTCCCGGCTAATGTTCCAGGTCCCGGCGAGGAGGATGAATAGAATTCGTTATCACGATCTGCAGGATTTCCAAAGCGCGTACGCCGAAGCCTCTGTGGAAATGCTGGACGTCAGTGTGAGCCGCTTCACCAACGTGGATTGATCACTTTCATTCGTCGCCGCAGCCGATGATGAACGGAAATGGACTCTACCCGTTCCAATCGCAAAACAGACATGACTATCACGGCCGTTCCAACCGAAAGCCCCGGAACAGAACATGCGCTGGGCGATCAACCCGGGCGCGTATCGCTTTTGGAGGTGAACCCCGCCAAGACGCGCATGGAAAACATCGATGCGCTGCGGACACTTTGCATGCTCGCCATCATCGCAAGCCATAACACTGCCCCCTACCTGATGGCCAATCATTCGCATCCCACGGCAATTTTCAGCCTGATCATGGCGATCAACGTCGCCACCAAATTTGGAGTTCCCTGTTTCTTAATCATCTCGTTCTACATCTATTGGCATCAACTTTATGAAAAAAAACGCACATGGCCCGAGCTTCTTAAACGTCGCCTCAAACGCATCGTGCCAGCGTTTTTGTTCTGGTCCACTGTTTACTTCATGATTTACAAAACGCTGTGGGTAGTGACCGGCCACAACTTTTGTCAGACGCTGGATCTCAAACACCTCAGCTGGAAAAGTCCCGAGCTATGGCTGCGCGTCTACTTTTTGGGGCAGGCGGAATATCACCTCTACTATCTGCCCGTCGTAATTGAATGCATGCTGCTAATCCCGTTGCTGCGTCTGTTGTGGCGTCGGCCGGTGGTGAGCTGGGCGGTCGTCGGCGTGCTTGTAGGGTTTTGGTATTTAGCAGCCTATGGCGAGGCCGCAGCGCGGGCGATCGGCCAATCTCCGGAGATATTCATCGCGCTCCGCGCTTTCCTGCACGATCAACTGACCGTGCCGCTATTGGTCTACCCGATCCTGGGAATGATGTTCGCCGGCCAGGTGCCCTGGCGGCGATGGCTGGCGCACACGCCCCTGTGGACGTTGTGGGGCCTGCTGACTTTTGGGATTATCCTGCATGTGATCGAAGCATTCCTGGCAATGAATTACAACTATGAATACGCCCTGCTCTGGCTGAAAGCCGGGCAGTTAATCACCGGCATCGCGATGTTCGCCCTCATCCTCCGACACCCGCTCATGCGTAATCGTTTCCCCCTTATCTCACACCACGCTTTTGGCCTGCACTTCATGCACCCGTTGATCATCCTGGCGCTTTTCCTTCTGGAAAGGCGATTTCTAGGCGATGCAATCGCTGATTGGCACGTCTATTCTGTCCCAATGATCGTCCTAAATTTTCTCGTGGTATTTTCCATCACCTTCGGGCTTTGCCGCTTGATCAGCCGGGTAAGGTCGCTGGAATTTCTAGTTGTCTAAGCCGCTGGCCCCCCGCCGGTGCCACCGATAGGATTGCTGTTCTCATGAAACTAATTCACTTTCGATTGATCGTCTTCGTTTCGCCTCTGCTCTTGCTCGTCGGCTGCGCCGCGCCGACCTATACCTTCCAGGTGGCCGTGAAGAATGAAACAAGTCAGCCACTAACCCTCTGGCTAACCAAGGACGGCCCCCCTTCCGAACCGGCCTGGATCTCCCCCGAAGAGTTAAGCCAATCCACCTACTACGATGTTGCACCCATCTCGGCAGTAGTACTCAATCCCGGTGACGCCCGGATTGCGGAGCCGACCAGCGGCAAATTCCCGGCAGGGGTGCATGCCATACTCCGCATTTATGATGGGAACCTGAAGTTTTCACAAATACTCGCAACCGGCCGCGATTCGATGTTGCGCATTGATCAGACTCTGCAGCACGAGGGCCTCAATCAATTTGTCGTCCATAATGTCGATGGCAAATTGCACGTTGACGAAAAACTCATCAAGGCATCGCAGAAAAAATAATGTCGTACCAGGAACACCAGCGCGCCAGCCAATCGATCGCTGCGCGCTGCGCGGTGATCACCCTGAGCGATTCGCGCAAACCCGCCACCGATACCAGCGGCCAGGCCATTGTTCGTTTACTGTCGGAAGCGGGCCATGAGGTTGTGCAGCAGCAACTCATTCGCGATGAACCACTTGATTTGGAAACCGCGATCACTGCAATGCTGGGGCACCCGGGCATCGATGTCATTGTTTCCAATGGGGGTACCGGTATCGGGCGTCGCGATCAGACGATCGCCGTGTTCCAACGCTTGATCGATATCCAACTGCCGGGCTTTGGTGAACTCTTCCGCATGCTCAGCTACCAGCAGATCGGCAGCGGAGCCATACTGAGCCGCGCACTGGGCGGTGTAAGCCGCGGCAAATTGCTTTTCGCCCTGCCGGGTTCGACCCAAGCCGTGGAACTGGCGATGGGCAAGTTGATTTGCCCCGAATTATCGCACCTACTGCGTGAATTGCGACGGTGAAAAAACCCGGTTCAGCACCTACAATGCCCAGTGATTTATGCTGCAAAAACTTTTTCAAATTCCCGGGCTCAACGTCGATATCTACAGCTATGGACTGATGCTCGTCATCGGTTTTTTCCTGGGGGCGCAGCTTCTTAAATTTCTTGCGCGGCGAAAGGGACTCGATCCTGAAATCTTCATGAACGCTGCCCTCATCGCCCTGGTCAGTGGCATTATCGGAGCCCGTGTTTCACACGTCCTCGAAAACTTTTCCCAATACCATGGACATGGGGTTTTGACTGACTTGAAAAACATGCTCAGCATCAACAAGGGCGGCCTGACTTATTACGGTGGGTTTCTGCTGGCGTTTCCCACGCTGGTACTTTACGCCAGATGGAAAAGAGTGCCGCTCGGCACAGGCATGGATATCGTAGCCCCCGCGCTTTTGCTGGCGTATGGTTTCGGACGAATCGGGTGTTTCTTAAATGGTTGTTGCTATGGCGCTGACTGTGATCTGCCATGGGCGTTGCGATTTCCCTATGGCAGCCCTCCGTATACCGAGCAATATGCCGAGGGCACACTTCAGCAGACACCGCCCCACGAATTGCTCATTGAACTTCCCAGCAATCGCCAGGGACTCGTAAATGGGGACGATGCGAAACGAAGCGTGATGCTACGCCAACTGGCGGCCACGCAACGCTCCAATGCCGTGCATCCGACGCAGTTGTACAGTGCGATCACCGAATTGCTGCTTGCAGCGATGCTTTTCGCCTACTTCACCTTGCGACACGCACCGGGCCACGTATTTGCGCTCATGTGCATTCTTGAAGGAATCACGCGCTTCCTGCTGGAGACGCTGCGGGTTGAGCCTACGGTGGTTTGGGGGATGAGTCTGAGCATGATAATCGGGGTAGCGGTGTTTGCCATCGGAGTCGTGCTGTGGTTTATTTTCACATGGGTTGATCGCCGCCGGAGTGGGCCGGTATCTGCAGCAAACGGCAATACTGCTCCAGCACTTTCGACCAGGTAAAGCGCGCGGCTACATCACTCCGCGCCGCAGTGACCAACCGTTGTCGCAGATCGGCGTCATTAATGATGCTTTGCGTCGCGGCAGCAAGCGCATCGGGGTTTCGTGCGGGACACAGCAGGCCCGTTTGGCCGTTACGCACCACGTCGCGTATTCCGGCAACATCCGTTGCCACCACCGGCACCCCGCTGGCCATCGCTTCGATTAACACCAGGCCAAACCCTTCAGCCAGTGATGGCAGTATCAGCATTCCGGCCCGCTGCAGGACCGCCTGTGACCGCACAATCGCGCCATGTAGCATGATCGAATCGTTCAATTTCAACTGGCTGATTTCCGCCTCGATGCGTGGCCGATCGCTGCCTTCCCCGTAAATATCCAGCCTCGCCCCGGGCAGTTTTGCCATGGCTCGCACCAGTGTGGGAACGTCTTTGATGGGATCCAGTCGACCAATGAAAACGATTGGAAATCGACCGGCGATGTCAGGCGTGGCTTGCGACCATTCATTTAGATCGATGGCATTTGGAATAACGACCAATTTACGGCGGCCTATTCCCGCCCATCGCTGTGCCGCGCTTGCTACCGATGCCGATGGAACCACAACTTTTTCGCAGGCCAGTTGGGCGATGCGTTGCAGCGACCAGTGCCAGCGCGGGTGGGGCTGCGTGGTCTGAATGGATTGGATCCAACGCACGCCCTCCACAGCCGAACGTGCGATCGCCGCGGCCATGTTGGCGTGAATTAAGAAACTCACCACCGTATCAAAGCGTCCGCTCCTGATGTAGGCGATCAATCGCGGAAAAACACCGATATCGGTGATACCACGCGCCTGCAGCGCCGTGACACACACACCACAGGCTTTCAGTTGATCGGCCACCGGGCCCCACCCTGACAGGCAGGCCACTTCAACACTCACGCCCGGCAGACGAATGAGGCGGACGGTCAGCTCGCGCACGACTGTGGGCGTGCCGCCAATCTCGAGGTCGGTGATGAGGAACAGAATCCGCCGCTGCACACTTGAAATTTTACCGCGATTCAGCAAACCGCGCGGCCTGCACGAGCAATTTGAAAACCACAAAGTGATCCGGCTCTGCTGTCAGCCGCTCCGGATGCCACTGCAAACCCATGAAAAATGGAGCGGTCGCATCTTCGAT
>JBBSFP010000118.1:0-7647 GCA_038238625.1 Tepidisphaerales bacterium | reverse complement strand
GTGTGGAACAGGGGACACCCACTGCGCACGCGGGGCGGCAACATATATGCCGGAAAGCAGACAGCGGCGCGCATGGCCAAAATCCTTGGTACTATCCCATTGAACAGATCATTGTTTCGCAAAATCATCGAGTACTGAAATTGCCGTGAGTCAAGTCAAGGTCTCCAAGCCTCGATAACCGATATAGGCCGCTTTGACGGGCAGCGGAGAATCTACAACCAAGAGGGACTGATGCCTGCGGGATTCGTGTCAACTTCTCAATCTAAATCATTTCCAGCGCCACTGGGAGGAGGCTCTGGCACAACGGTCGCCGCCGCCATCCGCAAGGTGACCAGCATCGCCACCTTGCCCGAGGTAACAGCGCGCATTGTCAGCACGGTTGAAGATCGCAACAGCAGTGCAAGCCAACTGCACAAAATCGTGTCGCATGACCCGGCTTTGGTGACGCGCATTTTGAAAGTAGTAAACAGTGCGTTTTACGGCCTGCCCGGGCAAATTGGCAGTATTGAGCGCGCCATTGTGCTGCTGGGCCTCAACGCGGTAAAAAATATCGCGGTAGCTGCCAGTCTTGGAAACCTGTTCCGGGGCGTGCAACTCTGCGAAGGAGTCACCGCGCGGGATCTCTGGACACATTGCATTGCCGTCGCCGTTACCTCGCGCGAACTGGCAAAGCAGATGCATCTTCCCATCGCCGATGAAGCATTTTTAGCCGGGCTGATTCATGACGTGGGTATCCTGGTGGCAATGCACATTGCACCCGATGGATTGCGAACAGCATGCGATCAGTCGCGAGACAGCAGCGGCATCCACCCGAGCCGCACATTCTGCGAGCTCGAGCGCGATATCATGGGTCTGGATCATCAACAGTTGGGCCAGGGGCTTACCGAACATTGGAAGTTTACCCGTCCCTGCCAGCTAGTTGCCGGTTTCCACCATAACCCCAAAAATCTGGCTGATGACGCTCGCCTTCTGGTTACCCTGGTCTACGTTGCTGACACCCTTTCATGCCATTCACACCGCGGTTTTCACCTGACCGCGATGCACCAGAAGCTGGAGGATGGCGGCATCGCCGACATCGATCTGTCGATGGATGTCATTCAGCGCGTGCGCGAGAATCTGGAATCTCAAATATCTGCGGCCATAGCGGTGCTGAATTAGTATCTGCGGCAACCGGCAGCGCTTCCCCGCTACGCTCCGCAGCGATAGACTTCACCCCTGAAATGATTGAAAAGATATTTAAAGCCTACGACGTACGCGCTCTATACCCCAATCCCCTAAATGAAGAAGCCGCTTGGAAGGTCGGGTATGCCACCGGCCTGTATCTGCAGCGCAGCCGGCAGAGCGCATCAGCCTCGCAGCGTGTACACCGTGAAACCAGCATGATTGTTGGCCGCGACATGCGCACCCATTCGCCGAGTTTGGCCGAATCGTTGTCAAACGGCATCCGCGCCACGGGGATGAATGTCATTGACGTGGGAATGGTTGATACCTCTTTTGTCTACTTTGCGATCAACCATCTTGATTGCGTGGGAGGCATCCAGGTCACCGCGTCTCACAACCCACAGCAATACAACGGGTTTAAAATCAGCGGTCCCAAGGCCAAACCCATCGGCGCAGCCACCGGTCTTGATGACATCAAGCGCATAACCTCCACCCTGCGGGTCGGCCAGACCGGTTTGCACGGGCAATATGAGGAGGCTGACCTATGGACCGATTACCGCCAGCATGTTTTGCACTTTTTAGGGCTGGGGCGACGGTTGCGCGTGGTGGTCGATGGCAGCAACGGGATGGCCGGTAAGATGATACCTGCGGTATTTGGTGGCCTGCCACGTCTGGAAATCGTCCCGATTCTTTTTGAAATCAGCGGCAGCTTCACGCATGAACCCAATCCCCTGGTTGAATCAAATCTGGACATGATCAAGAAGAAAATCGCTGAGACCAAACCAGATCTTGGCGTCTGTTTCGATGGGGATGCAGATCGATGTATATTTCTGGATGAAAACGGGCGCACGATCAATTGTGATCTCCTCACAGCTTTGCTGGCGCGCGACTTCCTGGAAAAGCCGGAGAATCAGGGCGCAACCGTGGTGTACGACCTGCGCTCCAGCCATATCGTGCCGGACCAGGTGAAAGCAGCGGGCGGCGTCGCGCGGCGCGAGCGCGTCGGACATGCGTTTTTGAAAAAAACGATGGCCGAAACCAATGCGATCTTCGGGGGTGAGCTTTCCGGCCATTTCTATTTCCGGGACAATTTTTACGCCGACTCTGGAGCGATTGCTTTTGCTCGATTGTTGTCGGTCCTGTCCGTTCAGCCGCGCACCTTGAGTGCCTTGATCGAGCCCATGCGCAAGTACAGCCATACGGGAGAACTCAACTTTCAGATCGAAGACAAGGATGGCAAGATTCGCGAGCTGGCCGATGTGTATCGCAAGGGGCAGGTTGATTATCTGGATGGTATCACCATCGACCAGGGTGACTGGTGGTTTAATGTCCGAAAGAGCAACACCGAGCCTATGCTTCGCCTGAACCTCGAAGCCTCCTCGCCAGAATTATGCGCGCAGAAGCTTGCGGAACTGAAAAAGATCCTGGGCGAACCAGCCTACGGACATTGAACGCACCAAGGCGGGATGCTCTTTGATGTGAGTCCGACATTGCGTATCTATACAGGATCAAAACCCAGTTCGTTTGAATTGCTTGGCCAGCTCCTTGAGCGTCAGACGCAAAGTGGTAGGGCGACCATGTGGGCAGTTGCTTGCCCGATCTACAAGATCACGGCGCGCCAGCAATGCCTCAATCTCCCCTTGCGACAGGGGGTCGCCCGCCTTCACCGCGGCTTTGCAGGCCATCATGTCCAGCAGCTCATGCAATAGTTCTTCTTCATGTAAATCGAGCAGTTCCTGTTCTCCGCGTTCGAGAAGCTCACGCACGAATTCGACAGGGTCCAATCGTTCTAAAAACGAGGGAAACGATTGAACGGCGATCGTGCCCGGGCCAAACTCACCAATTTCGATGCCCAAACGCTGCAACACCGGTTGAATTTGTCCCAGCAACGAGAGCTGCCGCGGCGAGGCAGTCACAATGGCTGGTAATAACAGGCGCTGTGACTCCAGCGGGCCGCGCAGCAGGCGCTTGCGCAGGTCTTCATACATGATTCGCTCGTGGAGCGCGTGTTGATCAATGATGATCATCCCCTCTATGGTTTCCACAACCAGATAGCTATTGTGCAACTGGATGGCAGCGGAGCCGCGCAGGGGCGGCAGCGATTCCGGTTGTGAATCCACCATTGGTGCGACGACAGGGGTTGGTGCTGGGACAATCGCCATCTGTAGCGGGGCCGGCGGCAAAAAAAACGGTTGAGGCGCAGCGGGTAGCACCCCATCCTCCTGCGAAAAGCTGCCAGGCAATTGTTTAAAAAACCCCGCCAGGCGCGTTCGCATGTCCTGCCGCACCCCATCCTCGCTGCTGCCGAATGCGATGGCGTGAGGCGTCAAGTCGCTGCCGAGAAGCTTCCGGCGAAGCACAGCCATCACAAGGTTGTGAATCCGCGCGCTGTCGCGGAAGCGCACCTCCACCTTGGTTGGATGCACATTCACGTCCACATCCTGCGGAGGGAGATCGAGCAATAATATCGCGGCGGGGAATCGGCCAGGCTCCGTCAATCCGCGGTACGCCTCGCGGGCAGCGTGCAGGATGAAACGATCTTTGATGTGCCGGCCGTTGAGGTAGAGGTATTGGTATCTGCCGGTTGGGCGCGCCAGCTCAGGCGCTCCGATCAACCCGCGGAGGCTCACCTCTGCCTCCCGGCTTTCGATCATCATGCGATGCTCATGGAATTCGCGGGGCCATGCCGCCAGCCACCGTTCTTCTTCGCAACTGCTCGCCAGTTCAATCACGCTTTTGCCATTATTGGACAAGGTGAAACGTACCTGGGGATAAGGCAGTGCCAAGCGCAGAAGCATCTCACTGATGTGGCCGGATTCAGTCGACGATCCTTTAAGGAATTTTCGCCGCGCTGGGGTATTGAAAAAAAGGTTCCGCACTTCCACGGTGGTTCCGATGTTTGCCGCTGATGCTTGTGGGATGGAGATAGCACCGCCCCGATTCAATATTTCATAGCCGGCATCGGACTCAGCCGTTCGGCTGATGATGCGTGCTTGCGATACTGAGCCGATGCTGGCCAGCGCTTCCCCGCGGAAACCCATGGTGCTGATCCGGAATAAATCTTCGTCGCAGTCAAGCTTGCTGGTGGCATGTTCAGCGAATGCGAGAGGCAATTGAGCGGCTGGAATGCCACCGCCATCATCGATCACCCGAATCAGTTCCCGACCGCCATCTTCTATTTCGACTACAATGTTCAGCGCACCGGCATCCAAGGCGTTTTCCACCAGTTCTTTCACCACCGAGGCGGGGCGTTCGATTACCTCACCAGCGGCGATACGATTGACCAACGATGGCGAAAGCTGCTGAATCGGGCGCGACTTCACGCCAGAGATTGTAATCGCACGGCATGGTCATTGCCGCGTCATCCACACCGGAAAAACCCGACGGCCCTCGAATCCATTGGATCAATTTGCACGCTTCGTGCCCGCCCGGTACATTGACTCTTTCAGTGGGGTGAAACCGGCAGGAGAAGCATGGAGGCGCGGATGAATGGGCTAACACGAAGCACACCCGGGCTGGGGGAAGTGCTGGAGCCACGCTTGATGATGGCCTTTGTTGGGATCGTCGACAATACGCTGCGGGTCGTCGCCAACCGACATGTGGCTAACACGATTGTTCTCACAAGCGATGCGTTGAGTAACAATAAGCTGCACGTCACCCTGAACGGTCACACCGCCACGTTTGACAAGAGTGTCAATTCAATTGATCACATCCTGGTTTTCGGCGGAGAGGGAAACGACTTGATTGCCGATCGCGCTGGGCCGGGCGCGCGGAAGTTTACTTTCTCCACCACGCTGGAGGGTGGTGGAGGGAACGACACCATCATCGGCGGTTCGGCCAATGACCTTCTGGTGGCGGGTCGAAACGGGAATTGCTTTTTGAGCGCTGGCGGAGGCGATGACACGCTAGTAGCCGGGGATGGAAACGATACTCTTTCGGGTGACTCCGGTGGAAATCTGATCATCGGAGGCCGAGGTACGGATCAGCTTCTCGGTGGAAGCGGAAACGATCTGATCTTCGCTGGGGACAACAACAATCGTATTGTCGGTGGGGGTGGCTATAACGAGCTAGTGGGTGGTGCCGGGGTCAATATTATCTCTGGTGGTGACAATCGCGACACGATCTACGGCGGAGGCAACCCCGATACGGTGATTCACCGCGGCATAGGAGAAGAAATCATCAATGGCGGGACGCTCTTCGGAAAGGATAAGGTTCTGCGTGAACTCATGCCGAGGATACCAGCCTACCCGATCTGATTTAAGGCCGAGTTTTTGCAGTCAATAGCTGATATATAACACCACAATGCCCCAGATACCGCCATCGCCAAAATCGCTACAAGATTTGATCGAGCAGGTTGGGCTATACCCGGCCGACGCCTATGCGTTCATCGATCGCGCGCTAGGTTACACCGTGGAGAAGACCCACGGGGAGAAAGCGGTAGCTGTGCGCGGCAGCGATCCTTCGGCCACCGTTGCCACGCACATTTCCGGTCAGCAATTTTGCCGCGGCTTGCGCGAGTATGCGCTCGAGCAGTGGGGCATGCTCGCCGGTACGGTACTCAAGCGATGGAATATCACGCGTACCGAAGATGTTGGCCGCATTGTTTTTGCCTTGGTCGACAATGGATTTATGAGCAAAACCGAGCAGGATTCTCCCACGGATTTTGCCAACGTTTTCGAATTTCAGGCGGCATTTGAAAGCGGGTACCGCATTGTTGTTCCCGAAAGTGCGGTCGACGGTATTGAAATCGGAGCAGACGCGTGAGGGCATCTGCCGCCACGCACGGAGAGAATAGTCTCAAGGTGGATGGCCATCAGGGGTTTAGGCCGTTGGCTGTCGTGCCACTCAAACCTCGCTATAAACTTTTCATCATTTTGGCGGGGATTCTTCTGTTGTGGATCATTGCGCTTCTTGCGATGTATTTCACAACGGTTTATCCGAAACGGCATGGTTCATCCGCTCCGGTGTCTCGGTATTCTGATCAATGACCTCCAGCATTCTTCCGGGCGCATCGGCGCGACCCAGCGCACCGCGGTAGTCGAGCATATAAGCCATTGCAGCCAGCAACAGCTCCCCTAGGGTGGCCCATAATCGAAGTAATACCCCCAGGAATGCCAGAAATCCGCGCAGTGTTGTCTCATCGGAAAAGTTTTGTATTAGATTTCTGGGCAGCGTGATTCGCATGGCGTAGATGAAGATGAATTCCCGGACGCCCAATCCACCGGGTGCCCAGAATGCCAGGAATCCGCCACACCACGCCAGGCAATACGAACCCGCCACGGTCCACCATTTCACCCATCGCAAATGCAATGGTTCATGCACCACCAGGAATATAGCAAGGCTCTGAAGCAAAAGTCCCAGCATGGACCAGAGAACCAGTCCGACCGAATGGCCCCATGTCAGGCGGTTGATGATTGCCGGCTTGCCCATGGCCGCCATGAAGCGGTTAAGTGTGCCATAAAAGAATTTAGGCTGCAGAATGAGGAGCAGGAACGGCGCAATGATCATCACGCAGTAAAGATAAGGCCGTGCCTCGGGTGCCATGTTCCGAACCCCCAGATATACGAAACAGATGACTGCCATAAGAATGTTGGCCAGTAGAAAGATCGTCAACTCCAGGACCTGGCTGGCAGAACATTCGGTCGTGCTGATGCCATAGGGTCGAACGAGATAAACACGACCGATAACCTGCCAAACCACGCCCGGGAGATACCGCGCCAGTTCGGATGTCGACCAGATGCGGACGGAAGCGGCCATCGGTAATTGATGTCCAAACCCATTGATGATGTGACGCCATGCCATAGCGCGGAATACGAATAAGAAGATGGCGAAGAAAATAGCCGCCAGAATGAACATCCGCAAATTGGTATCAACAATGCGCTGATGCACATCCCCCCATTTGCCAAAGACGGGGTGGAGAATTCCGACAAAAATGGCAGCCGTGATGATGGCCCCCAGAATCCGGCGCACCCAGGTGAGCCATGGTTTTTTAGTCTTTTTGAGCAGTGGCAGAACCATTTTCATTCCGTGCGAGATCCCCAGCGGGGGGCGCGCTTGGCGCGGAAAGCGGCGATGCCCTCCACCGCTTCAAGCGAAGTGCGGCTGCTCAAGTGATAGGCCAGGGCTCGCGATAACTCTTCGACAATTGGCCGCGGGCTGACATCGTCCAAAAGCCGCTTGCTGCGTGTTACGGCATCCGGTGCCCCAGTACAAATTTCGTGCGCCAGTTCCACGGCGCGCTGCAGAAGTTGGTCAGCGGGGCAAACGTAATCGATCAAGCCCAATTCCCGGGCTCGCTGGGCGGGTACATGTTGCCCAAGAAGGATAATCTGCCGGGTCTGTCGATCGCTCAATTGTCGACGGATAAGGCATGTGATCAGCGCGGCAATCAAACCACGGTGCACCTCGGGAAAACCAATTTTCAGATCATGCGACCCCACGACAAGATCTGAAGCCGCCACCAGCCCTGCGCCACCCCCGATAGCC
>JBBSFP010000117.1:0-7690 GCA_038238625.1 Tepidisphaerales bacterium | reverse complement strand
GAAGCGATTGAATCCGATTATCAAGTCGATGGCCAGTTGCACCAGGGCGGGCCCTGTGAAGGAGTGCTGATGGTTTTGCACAACTGCGCCCAAGCCGCCGAGATCGAAGTAAAGAAGGGGATTTATTTCAGCACCACGCGCGATAAAATCGAATGGCTGTTGCAAAATCACGGCGGGCCAGCGAAGTATTTTGTCGGGTATGCAGGTTGGACGTCCGGACAGCTTGAAGCCGAGATTGAAATCGGATCCTGGGTCATTTCGGACAGTGCCGACAAACCAATTTTCGAAGAGGGAAACGAAAAATTCTGGCAGCAACTTATGACTCGTCTGACGCTGGGCCGCTGGTTTGATACCTCAAAAATCCCAGATGATCCTTCGGTCAATTGAAGAGCCTTACCATAGCAATTTTTCAGCAGGGAAAACCGGACCATCGGTACAGGTAAGTCGATAGGCCCATGGCTGGCCGACGAGGGGCGGCGCGGCCGGATTGTTCTTCTTCACCCGGATGCAGCAACTCTGGCAGGTTCCCATACCACACGCCATCGCCCGCTCCACTGCAACTTGAACCGGAATGCCGAACCTAGCTCCGATCTCCGCGACCCGCTTCATCATCGGCTCAGGCCCACAGGTGTAGATGATAGGATCGAACCCCGGCTCAAGCCGCCGAAGCGTCAAATACCGCTCCAGCGCCTGCGTAATGTAACCCCGAAAACCGTAGCTGCCGTCATCGCTGCTGATAACTGCTGGAATCCCTGCCTGGATAAGCTCTGAAATTACTTGGCGCGGCTCAACGTCGTCCCCCTTGCCACCCCTTTCCGCCATATCCTCTATTCCTAAGGGCAGCAGCGTTTTACGCAAGGCTCCGGCAAAGAAAATCGCCTGCCTTCCTTGCCTTGTGACATCATCGGCCAGATACAACATCGGTGGAATGCCCACCCCCCCCCCGACCAGAAGCGCTGTCTGCCCCGCGGCGGGCAATTGAAACTGGTTTCCAAGAGGCCCGAGCAATCCAATCGCGTCCCCTGATCGTAATTTTGCAAGCCAGGCCGTGCCTAGGCCGACGACACGATGAATGAAGGTCAGTTCGACTGTGCCATCCGCAAGATCTCTCCGCCCCGCCATCGAAAATGGCCGGCGTAAGACAGCCGCCTGCGCCTGCAGGTCACCGCTCCGGTACCCAGCATTGGGCTGGCCCACCCTCCATTCACCCTCGTACACTGCGTCGGTGTCCCATCCACCATCGGCACATTCCAGCTGCACGAACTGGCCCGCTCGCGTATCTGCGAACGTTGTCAAAGCGACGGTTAAACGATAGTGCTCGTCGCAGATCAAGTGCGATTCCACCACCCGCGCCTGGAACTGCCCACGTGCTGGCATGTCGGTTAAAACCTAGTTTGAAATAAACGCCGGGATGTAAACCATATGCGCATAAAAAACTTCCGGAGGCATGGCTCCAAATCCACCTCCGGAAGTGCGCCACGGCTATGAGCCGCTTGTGACATTTTGAAATGGTGAAACATTCACCCACCGGACGTTTCACTCACACGACTATAACCCTGCCTAGAATCAGTGTCAATCACCACTTTTTGAGAGATTTCGTTCAGATTGACTAACTATAAACACAGTATAGTTCTACATTTATATTCGAAATTCAATTTCCACGTTTCCAGGAAAATCAGCGGGGGGTGGCAAAGCCGATTTTGAATACTCTGAATGGGGAATGCTGTAAGTCGGAGCGATGGAAGAATTTGATTTGTAACCGCGTCTTTCGTAAAATGCATATTAATCAGGGCGATTAGTTCAGTTGGCTAGAACGCACGGATCACACCCGTGAAGTCACAGGTTCGAGTCCTGTATCGCCCATTCCAGGTCTTCCGATTCGGTATGATGGTTGGGATTGGCCAAGATGCACGACTAGATTGGGCACTCTTAGACGCGCGGGGGTCCTGGCATCGGCCAAATAGGCTGTCTGGTAATTAGTCCAAACCCACTTCATGCGCCAAGCGGTCTGCTTAGGCCCGCAAGGCCGCGGCAGCCGCAGGGTCGGCTGGGTGGTATCTGCCATCGAGGCCGGT
The DNA here is from genome assembly GCA_038238625.1 of Tepidisphaerales bacterium. GTDB lineage: Bacteria > Planctomycetota > Phycisphaerae > Tepidisphaerales > Tepidisphaeraceae > JBBSFP01. The sequence goes on along the minus strand of JBBSFP010000117.1, from coordinate 5,615 downwards.
GCCACCCACATCCAAACTCATGGCCGCTCCGCGCATCAGCATGATCCGGTTAAAGACGGTAGCTTGATTTTCATCCTTGAAGGATTGGTTGCCCGGTGCCTGCGCCAGCCATTTGACGAAATAGGCAGCCTGGCTATTGCCCCTGTCAGCGGCCTCCCCGTACCACTTCATGCCCGCGCGGCGATCCTTCGGCACGCCCAGTCCAAACAAATAGGCACGACCAATGTTGAGGAAGGCCGATGCATTATCCTGATCGGCGCTGAGCTTGAGTAATCGCAATCCCTCAGCTGTATCCTTCGCCACGCCCTCCCCTTCCAGCAGCATTGAACCAAGATTGTTTTCCGCAGTCGGATCGTTTTTTGCAATGTCCTTGCGGTACCATTCGGCAGCCTTTGCACCATCTTCCTTCACGCCCAATCCGTCAGCGTATTGAATCCCCACCATGCACGCGGCATGGGGATAACCGAGATCGGCCGATTGTATGAAAGAAGCCAGTGAAGACTTAAAATCCCCTGCCTGAAATTGCTTCGATCCCTGCAGATACAGCTCTTGGCCTGCAGGTGGAGGGGCATTGGCGTCTGTCAGGCGATCGTACGCTTTTTTAGCCGCGGCAACCGCTGCGTCGCGCGACGCATATTTGCCCGCGTTCACGTCGTCGGCAATGCTGCTGAATGCGCGGAAGATCTCCCAATTAGTTTCCGCTCCTTTTCTTAATGACGCCATTCGATTGACCGCTGCCATATCTTCAATTTTCCATTCGGCCCCCTGCTGGATCGCAAGGAAACCCTGGGGAATCGTCCGCGTGGTGCCATCAGCGGCATGGAAAGTGGTGGTGACTTGTAGCTTGAAATTATCTCCGCTGGGCGCAAAGTCGTCGATGTGAATATCGATCAGGCCCATCAACGCGGCGCGCAGTTTCGAATCATCGAAGGCATACGCAAATGAATCGACATCGGTGGTCCCGAATTTCGCCGATATCGCCTTGGACAACACCCGCTTGGCCTCACCCACCTTTGTGGCCGAATCGAGATGAATACGGAACACCGGGCCCAATGGCGCGGCCATCGTCCGGGAATATGCCACCAAGTCGCCAGCGCGCTGTGCTTCGGCCGTCTTCTGCAACACCTCATAAACCGCCGCCGGTAATGGTACAGGATCTTCGGCAAAGGCGGCCCCCGCCGCACATCGTAATACGGCCATTCCCATCAGACACCCCGCGCAAAAGCGCCTTATCGAATTCTGCATCATGATGACCGCCTCAGTTTCTTCAGTTTGGGAATTTACGCGCTTCGGTGTGAAATCATTCTAGCGAACCTGATGGCTGCTCCAAAGAACATTTTCCACTGCTTCTGCTTTGAGTGGAGCAGGGCGTGGCGTTGCACCGGATGGGGGGATTCAGCATCTGGTGCCCGCCATGACTGCGATTGAAGCCGATAAGATTGAAGCCGTGTTTAGTTTTCCTTCATACCGATTCCCGTTGATGAAGAGCGTCGGGGTTTTGGTTACGCCGCTGCGTTCACCGGAATCGAGGTCGCGGCGGATACGCGTGTTGCCACGCGCGCGGCTGGTCTCAAAGCGGTAGATTTCCAAGCCCAGCTTCAGCCCCAGGTGGCTGAAATCCACCTTGGAAAGGGTCTTTTGTTTTTCGAACAGGGCGGCGTGCATTTCCCAGAATTTGCCCTGATCAGCGGCGGCTTCAGCGGCTTCGGCAGCAGCGCCGGCGTGAGGATGGATCGAACTTTGAGGGAAATGCCGAAAGACAAACCGCAACTTCGGGCCAAACGACTTTCGTATTTCGTCGATGATGGGAACAGCGTTGAGGCAGGTGGGACACTCGTAGTCGCCGTATTCAACAATAGTCAGCGGTGCATCCGCTGAGCCGATGGCGTGATCTTTTTCGCTAACGGGATCGGACAGCAGATGTTCTTGCGAGAGCAACGGAGCGTCCATCGCCGAAAGCATAGGCCGATCTTTCGGCTGTGCAAAAGCATACAGGCCCTTTAATTATTCAGGCGGACCGATGAACGGCCATGAGGCTACTGTGTTCAACGCGGCGTGTTGAAACGGGGATGGATGCAATCACGTTGCGGCCCAGAGCATCGCTGTGGATCGCCGGCCAGCGAATGGAATGGATCAGTCCCAGCAGATCGTCGGATTTGCGAGAAAGGTCCACTTCGAAAACACGGCTATCACGGCCCACGCGCATAGGCCAGCGGGCCCGGCGGGGCTGGGGATGTAATTCAGTGATCGGCCAACAACGACGTAACGCTTCTCCACGGATGGCTGGCGACAATTCTTCGAGGCGGGCGTGAGGCCTGCGGCCTGTGCGGATCAACAGGACGGCGTCGCAGGTGCCACGGTCTGCCTGAGTGCCAAAATGACGGGAGGTGAAATCCACCCACCGCCATGCGGATTTGCCAGGAGAGAGGCGCTGAAATTCTTGCATTTGTCCCGGAACTCCGAGGGTTTGGAGGGTGCCGTCTTGGTCGCGTAATGCGGTCCACCCCTGGCCAACAATCTGGAACCCCGCATGAAGTAATGTGCTCAGTTCCGCTGCGAGGTTCATGGTGCCCACCAATAGCGCACCCCATTCTCCACGCATCACCGAAATTGCGGGCATCAAGAGGATCCCGCGGCGAAGGAGGGTCTGGGCCAGGGGCCAGGTGACGGCCATCTCCAGGCATTGCAACGGACAGAGGGCTGGCGCGGGTAGCACCCAGCTTTGCCAGCAGCCGCGCAGAAGGTCAATGCATGCAGCCCCCCAGCGGTCATCCATCAGCCAAAAACGGTCACCATCGGCATAGAGTTCGCCGCCATTAACCAGGCGATCATTAGCAACGTCGAGGCGTGTGCAGTTGCTGGGCATCAGGCGGCGCACTTCGAGGGCTTGGTAAGGTCGAATGATGCCGCGCAGAAGCCGCCGATGCGGCGCGCCAGGTAATTGCTCGCCCGTTGATTGCTGGCCGCGCAATGCCAGGGGCCAGTTATGATCGTGCAAAGAAAAGGGCATCAGGAGCCGCCGCAGGTCGGTCGCCAACAGGGGTACCTGGCAATCGATCGCGAGGTCTACCCCGTGAAATCTGTATTGCCTCGCGGCGGAGGAGCGCATGACGGGAATATCGGCAATGGGGCGTGTTTGGCGGTTGATTTTTCTTTTCGGGCGGCCTGCAGAGAAGACCAAAAAGATCAGACTTCGCGCAGATCGCCCTCGCTGATGAGCTTGAATCCCTTGCGAATCAAAATTTGCGAGGCCAACGTGGGATCCTCTACATACAGCACCAGCGTCGGGCCGTGGGGGCGGACCAGCAATGGATAGGCGTAATGGATGTTGATTTCCGCGGACAAAATCGCGGCGCTGATGGCAATTAAGGGCTGTTTGGTTCGCCGGGGCAATTCCACCGCCAGAACATCGGATTCATGGAAGTGGAACCCTTCACGCCCCAGCACTTCGCGGCCCACTTCCGGTTTGGAACAGATCAACCGAACCAGCGTGGCATCGGCGGATTCTTCTATCGAAAGGGCCACGATGCGTGCCTCGGCCTCTTCAAATTGACGGACGAGCGCCTGCAATTTTCCGACACGGTTTGCCAGAAAAACTGTAAATTGCGTGACCCGAGGCGATTCAAATCCGGAGCCGGTCTCAGTCTGCGGTGGCAGTAATTCACCCATGCTTCATCCAATCTCGCCGCCGCGCGGCAGGTAAAACAACATTCGTTGAATTTTGATACATCGGCCATCTTAGCTGCGGGTCGTTTAATTCAATTGCATAAAACCGGTGTGCCGATGCCATAAATTGGAGCATTGATCCTGGCCCCCCATCGGAATCAACCGCGTGGGTTGGCTAGAATGTGTTAGAGGTAACAATTCATGTCCAATCACGTCCTTGCCGCATTTCCCGGGGAACTGCTCGCCGCCAAGAAGCAGATTCGCGAGATTGCGCGCAATTACGGGCTGGATTTCTTCCCGGTCGTCTTTGAAATGTGCGACTACGAACAGATGAACCAGATTGCCGCTTATGGGGGGTTTCCGCAGCGGTACCCGCATTGGCGATTTGGCATGGAATATGAGCGGCTGCGCAAGCAGCACTTCTATGGCCTGGGCCGCATTTATGAAATGGTGATCAACAACGACCCCTGTTACGCCTATCTGCAGGAATCCAATGCTCTGGTCGACCAGAAGCTGGTCATCGCGCATGTCTACGGGCACTGCGATTTTTTTAAGAACAACCTTTGGTTCGCCCACACCAATCGAAAAATGATGGACGAGATGGCCAATCACTCGACGCATGTGCGCAAGTACATCGAGAAGCATGGCCAGGATGTGGTGGAAGCGTTTTTGGACATCTGCCTTGGTCTTGAGCATCTCATCGATCCGCACAGCATGTTTCTCAAGCGTGGCCCGATGGATCGACCGCATGAAGAACCGCAACGGGATGAGCCGCATGTGTCGCGATTTAAGAGCAAGGATTACTTGGATCGCTGGATGAACCCCCCCGCTGCGTTGGAGGCTGAGGCAAAGCGACACCGGGATGAACAATCACGGGTACGCAACATCAGCCCCGCGCATGCCACGCGCGATGTGCTGTTATACCTGCTGCAACACGCCCCGCTGGAAGATTGGCAGATGGATTGCCTTTCGATCGTGCGCGAGGAAAGCTATTACTTCGCTCCGCAGGGGATGACCAAGATCATGAATGAAGGGTGGGCAAGTTATTGGCATAGCACCCTCATGACCAAACATTTCGTGGAAGCCAAGGAGATCATTGACTACGCGGATCACCACAGTGGCACCGTTCATATGCCACCGGGGAATTTTAACCCGTATAAGATCGGCATCGAGCTTTTTCGCGACATCGAGGATCGCTGGAACAAGGGTAAGTTTGGCAAAGAGTACGAAGAGGCCGATCGGCTTGACGAGAAAAAGCGGTGGGATAAAGGGCTGGGCCTAGGCCGCCAGAAGATCTTTGAAGTGCGCCGGGTCTATAACGATGTGAACTTCATCGATGAATTCATGACCCCGCAATTCATCGAGCGGCACAAGTTTTATCAATATGGACGCGATCCCCACACTGGCCAGCTACGCATCCTGAGCCGCGATCCGGTACGAATCAAACAATCCCTTTTGTATCAATTGACCAACATGGGCCAGCCATTCATTTACGTTGCTGATGGTAACTACAACAATCGCGGCGAGCTTTATCTGGCCCACCAGCACAATGGGCTGGATATCGAGATGAAGTTTGCAATAGAGACCTTGAAAAACATGCACAAGCTTTGGCAACGGCCGGTGCACCTGCAGGCGCGCATCGACGATGAGATGATCCTGTTCAGCTTTTCAGGGGACCAGCCCAAACAGCAGACCATTCATGATGACTTGCCCAAGCCGGTGCATCAGATTGCATGACCTGTCGTTAAGTTAAAAACGATTGCTCGAACAAGTGCGTTGCGTCGCAGCCCCCTCCTCCAATGGCATCAGCCAGCCACCTGCAGCGGTACTCTCCGGCCCGTATCCTTCTTATTGATATTGATGGAAATAGGTCCTTCGAAAGCCGCATGGGACGCGCTCGCCCCATCGACACTGCGCATTGGAATTGCGCTGGTGGGTGGATGCTTGAG
>JBBSFP010000116.1:0-7812 GCA_038238625.1 Tepidisphaerales bacterium | reverse complement strand
GTTGGTTTGGGACCACTCCGAATAACCCTCAGGCAGCGGATTTCCGTTCAGATGCGTGGCAGGTAGAGAGGGCTGCTCGGGCTTGTAATCAGCGATACGATCGAAATGTTCTCGCCAGCGCGAATCTTCGGGCATGGTGCGTCGTTCTTCTGCGACCACCTTGCGAAACTCTTCGATCCCCAGCTTTGCCACCACGAATTTCAAGCGGGCCTTGTTGCGGTTTTTCTTTTCACCCAGTTTGGCGAAGACGCGCATCACCGCGCGCGACAGTGGTAGCAATTCTTCTTCGGGGACGAACGCGTCCAGCAGCGCCGCCTGGTGGGGCACCGCGCCCAGGCCACCACCCACGTAGAGCTCGAATCCGCGCTTGAGAACGCCGTTTTCCATGCACGTCACGGCCACCCCACCCAAATCATGCATCGAAACCAGAGCGCACGCCTCATCCCGGCAACCGGAAAAAGCGATCTTGAACTTGCGCCCAAACCCCTGCTGATCCTCGTGCCCCAGCATGTAAAACGCCAACGCCTTGGCATAGGGGGTGACATCAAAAGATTCGGTTCGGCAAACCCCGGAGAGAGGGCAGGCGGTTACGTTACGCACCGCATTACCGCAGGCCTCGCGCGTGGTGATTCCGACAGCGGCCAGACGGCGCATCATGGACGGGGTATCTTCAATGTGAACGAAGTGAAGCTGGAAGTCCTGCCGCGTCGTGATGTGGCAGATGTCGTCCGAATATTCTTCCGCGCACTCTGCCAGCACATCCATCTGTTGGGGATTCATACCGCCGAAGGGAACCTTGATCCGCTGCATACCGGGGGCGTCCCACGCCGTCTCCGGACCCTTAGTGAGCGGACTCTGGGGATAGTGCAGGTCCTGGGTTTGGATGCCATCGTGGCGATGGGCGTTGTCGTAGCGCTGGCCATAGGCACCGCGGCGAAGGCGCGTTTCAGCAAAGACCTTTTCCTCGATTTTCCCCTGCTTTCGCAGCGCGATCTGCGCTTCAAAGGCATCGATCTCAGCCGACCATTGTGGATCCACCTGCTCGACAAGACGTTCTTTCCACGACGAATTCATAAGGAAACTCCTGAGTCGCAGCGGATAATAGTCCGCATTTAGAGCAGCTTCAAGTGGATTTCACTACCGATATATAGATGATAGCTTGAACCATCAGAACAACTTTTACATTACTATTGAACGGGCCGCTGATTACCTCCAAGAATTATACCCTACTGGTTTTATAGGTAATTGCAGAATTCGCAGACGACAGGGGGAGAATTGACAGCGCTCCCAAAGAATTGACGCCATCGTTCAATTCACAACGGATTTAGGCCCGGGCATTGTTCCAATCTCCTCGATCTGGCCGGTCCCATCTCTGTCTACCCATACGCCGCAGCGGCCACCCTCGGGCGCGGCCGGGACTTCAATAGTGCTACCGTCCATCTTCAGCACCCGTTCATACCATTGCGATAATTGTTCGGCTGCTCCGTTGATGTAATGACCAATCAGGGCGCGGCGAAAGCGATCAGCGCTTGTGTTCGGAAAGCTGCCGTGAACCACTGAGCCGTTAAAGAACAACACATCGCCCGGCCCCATGACTACCGGAATCGATTCAATACCATCAGGCAGCGGCACCGTCACATCGGTAAAGCTCCGGGTGGTATCGGCTTTGGAAGGGCACAGAACCGGCCACAAATGCGAGCCCGGCACGATCCGCATGCAGCCATTTTCCTCATCGCAGGCGTCGAGTGAAAGCCATGCAGCCATGCACGTTCCGGGGCGAACGCGCAGGTAAAAATTGTCCTGATGCAGCGCCTGCCCCCGCGCACCGGGTGGCTTGAAGTAGAGCATCGTCTGGACGGCCAAAGGCTCTGATCCGAGCAGTTCGGTTAACCCCTCCTTGAGACGCTCATCCAGTAACCATCGCAAACTCGCCTCGTCCCAATAGTGCATGTGAATCATGCGTGGAAACTTATGCAGCGGGTCATTGGAAAGCTCGGTATCAGCAACTACGTCGCCGGGGTAGCTACCCGCTTGCCGCAACTTCATGTAATGGTGGATTAGGGTTGCTACTTCGTTGGCGGAGAATAGCTTCCGCGCCACGATGAAGCCGTCGTGGCTATATTCTTCCAACTGTTGAGGGGAAAACACCACGGATGCTCCATTTATTCCCCATCGTCGTCATCATCATTCGCGACAGCAACGGCCTTGGGCTTGCGGACGGGGGGCTTGCGCTTGATGCCCGAACCGCTGGCGATTGCACGCCAGAATTCCAGCTCACTCAGGGCTGTTCCACTGTGAGCACTAAATTCCTTGCGGGCGGCTTCAAATTCGTCGCTATAGGGCAGAATTTTGCCACCCACGGCGTGGCGGGGCATCAAGGATTTGAGCAGCTTGCGCTGATCATCGGTTAGATCAGGGGCAGGGGTTCCGGCGGCGCTGGCAGAGTTGGTACTGCTGCGCGTGTATTTCAAAAGCGCGGCGAAAAGCTGATCGCGCGCTGCATTTTTAAACGTGCGATCCTGGAACCCCGTCCAAATCGTCTCGAACGTTTCTGTGTACGGCAACTCATCGCGCGCCACGCCACCGGCGTTGTAGAGTTCCTGTAGATGTTCCTGGTCGATCGAACTTAACTTTAACGGAATGCGCATACATGCTCCTGGATGAGGGTTAATGCGATATTCTAAAGGAAATTAATAGCAATTGCCAAGAGATTAGCGTGACTTCCGGGCAGTGACTGCCCAACGGATTGAGAATTTTGCTGTCTGATTAACGTTGGCAATAATTCGGAGTATAGATCGTTGTGCGGGAGATGATGCTCGAACGTTTCGTGGCACCGTCTGATCTTAAAAACCCGCAAGACCTCAAGGAGTTTTCATGCTGCGTCCTCGCCTGTTCATTACTGCGCTGGCTTTGTTGGCCGCCTTCACTTTCAGCAACGCTTATGCCGCTAAGGGCGACAAGCCCAAAGAGGGTGGGAAGCACATGAAAGAGGGTGGCGTTAAGGGTCCGATCGTGAGCATCGACAAGGATGCCAACAGCATCGTGGTTTCATCGGGTGGGAAAAATAATCCCCAGCAGGTGACCATCGCTCTCGATGCCAACTGCACGATCAAGATCGACGGCGAAGCCAAGACGCTCGCCGACCTTCAGCCAGGCCAAATGGTGCAGAGCGTTGCTCCCGCCAGCGGCAAGGTCACGGAACTTGAAGTGAAATCCGATAGCGGCAAGAACAAGAAGCACGGCGATGCACCCGCATCCGGTCCCGCCAGCCAACCCGGCCCTGGTAACTAGTTTGCCCGGCCGAGTTACTCGGCTCTAACGACCGTCCATACGGCTTCATCATGACCCCGATCGTGCGATGCGAAAGCATCGGCGAGCGGGGTTTTTTGATGGTCCCGGAACTCGTGGGATCAACGAGCAATCTTTGCCATCGGCACCCAGATCCGGGCGGTGGCCAACGTCACGAAAAGACCGATCAGAAAATAACCCACCATCAACGCAACGACGTAAGCCACGTCCAGTTCGAACAGCCACAGCACCAGCACGAAGAACACCGCCGTGGCCAGAATTCCACGCGTGGGAATCAACGCCTCAATGGAACCACTGGCGATGACGGCCGCGGCAAATTTAAGCATCGCGGAATTGGAATCACCGAAGCTGATCCGCAGAATGGCCGCGATTACAAACGCCGAAGCGATCAGCAAAATTGTCTGCACCACCAACGCCACGATCGCTGCAACCAGAACTGGCATTACCGACCCGGTTCCGGCACGGATCAAAGCCGCAACCACGTAGAGCACAAGTCCTCCTGCGATCAGCAGCGAGGGAATTTTGCGCTCGGTTGCTTGGGCCATGCCATCTCCATAAAAACCTTCGCGGTCGGTTTCAGAGCAATTGCACATCCGATTCGTAATCCGCCGGTGGCACTTCGATCGCATCGGGGTGGCAGATTTTCAGGGCGCGCCCATATTGACCGATGATGCGACTCATGGCGCTCGCTTCGTTAGAAGCGCGAAGCAGCGCCACCGGATTCCAATCTTCACGCACCCGCGCTAATAGATCATCGCGCAGTTCGGCCACTGAAGAATCAGCGGATCGGTCGTGGATTTCTCCCGGATCGGACTGCAGGTCGAACAACGCAATGTCAGATGTCTTGCCATCTTCATAGCACCAAAGCTTCCATTTCCCCCGGCGGATCATGCGCGATGAATAATCCCCGTTGCGCGTGTCATGCAATTCCGAGAACGTCTCGGTTCGTCCATCACCCGCGGCAGATCCTTGAAAAAGCGGCAGCATTGAGCGGCCATCCACCGGTGTCTCGAATGGCCGCCCGCCGATTTCAGCAAGCGTCGGGCCAATATCCATCAGGTTGCAAACCGCCGGGCAGCGGGTACCGCCCGATATAATACCCGGCCAGCGGGCAATCATCGGAACGCCCACGCTCGATTCGTAGTATGTGCTTTTCCACCAGCAGCCATGCTCCCCGGCTGAATCGCCGTGGTCAGACGTGTAGATCACCAGCGTGTTTTCCGCCTCGCCGCTCTGTTGCAGAGCTTCCAGCACTTGCCCCACTTGCTGGTCCACAAATTCGCACAGGGCATAGTATGCGGCCCGGGCAACCCGGATGCGTTCTTCTGGCAGCGGTTCGAGGATCTCACGATTTTTTCGAAAGCGCACGGTGGCGGTAGGTTGTTCCGTCTCGACGACCGGGATATCCACCCGAGAATAGTAATAGTCAAACAATTCTCGTGGACCGACATAAGGGCAATGCGGGAGCATATATCCCACCATGGCCGCAAATGGGCGCTTATCAGTTTTTTCGCGACGTCCGCGCAGATAGTCGCACGCCCCGGCCGTTGCCTGCTGATCAAACCACTGGTAATGCGTTCGCCCGCGACCGGCCTGCTCAACGGCGATTCGCAGCTGCCCGCTGGTGTGCGGTGAAAACCGTGTCCACATCGGCCCGCCTACCACAGGAACTCCGAAATTGCGCGCGTGCAGTTCGCTGGCCAAACGAAGTTCAAATCCATGCCGCTGATCTGGACCGTTGAAATGCATCCGACCGCAGATGGCCGTTTCATACCCCGCCAACGCCAACTGGTGTGCCCACGTCGGGATGCCGGATGACAGGATGTGCTCGTTGTTCCATACCTGATTATGGCTCGGCGTGCGGGACGTCATGAAAGACGCCCGGCTCGGCACGCAAAGGGGTGCCGCGCAATATACATCCGTAAAACGCCGGCCCTCGGCGGCCAGGCGGTCCAGGTTGGGGGTGCGTACAATCGAATTGCCGTAGCAGTTGAGAAAATGCTTGCTGTGCTGATCGGTCATGATGATCAGCAAATTGGGTTTGGCATTGCTCATGATCGGACGCCTTGCTTGGGTTAAATCACCGGCTATAGACCCGACCATATGCTCGGGAACATCGTCGCACAAGCATGCACAAAACCGCGTAAATAGATTTAAACCCTGATGGTTTGACTGCGGTATAGTGTGGTGCATCGTTTACGTAATTGAAGGAACCTTCTTATGCGCAGATCAAAATGTCAGGTGACGGCTTCGCTCGTGTCTTTGTGCATGTGTATTGTTATCGGCAACATAGACGGAGCTGTCGCCGTAGCCGCCGAGAAGGCGCCGATCAAACCGCTCTGCAGTTTCGAGCCGGATGAGATGGCTCATCTGGGTACGCTCAAGGGGGTTCAAGCGATGCCCGGCGAGGAATCGCCCATTGCAGCGCCCAATGATAAAGGCCCCAAAAGCGGCGAACTGCTAAAGAAATTCGCCACGGTGGGGGACTATTCCATGGTCTGCCACGCGAATAAGGGCAAGAGTTCAACCGATGATCGCCATGGGTGTCTTTCTCAATACGCGCGTCTGTTCGGAATGAACTGGGTCAAAGACGTCCTCGGCTCCACCGACTGGTCGGGCTATGACTACCTTTGGCTGGATGTCACTTCGCCCGATTCAGATGCCATTCCCTGGCTATTTATTGAAGACGGTAAAACCTTTGGTCCCTATGTGCGTTTCAAGATTTCCAAGGGCAAAACCGTCACGATCTCAATGCCCCTGGCTGATGTGGTTAAATGGGCCAAAGACCACGGCGAAGGAGATATGAATCTCGCCGACATTCGCAGCCTTTACTATTTCGATGAAACCTGTGAAGGCAATCTCAGCTACGTCGACAACCTTCGCCTGGCCACCAAGGCCGCGCCTAAGCCGGCGAATATGATCGAACCGTTCAACATGATGGGTGCAGATCAAGCGTGGGACGACCAGGTCAAGAAAGTGGCCCCCGCCCCCAAACGCGAAATTGTCCGCGAAGCCGGCCCGATTGAACAGCTTGGACCCATCACGCTTCCTCCAGTTGCTTTCAACACACATTCTCCGCGCAATGGCGCTTTTGGTGAAGGCGGAGACGCTGGCACACCCAACGTTCGCGCCGTGGCGGCTTTCGATAATCGCCGAATTGCCGTGGTGCTCGGACAACAATGGATGCTGGCCTCCTTTGATGGAGGCAAGAAGTGGGGCTCGATCGATGGGAAAACCGATCAGGCCACACCCTGCCCCGTCAGCCATGGCCACGCGGGAATGGGGGCAGGCTTTTATAGTGGTGACATCTACTTCCTGGCGCGCAATATGTGCAACGGGGGTGGCGGAATCCTTCGTATCAACGAGACACCCATTTTCCTCAAGGGCGATGCGTGGAGTTCAGGCCCTACCGTGCTCTTTGACTACCACAATCGACATTGTCCCGAGGGCCACCCAATTGTGTTTCAGTGCAAATCCGGCCGCGTCTGGGGTTTCTGGGATTGCGGATCCGTCGAAGGGGGCAAGGCCGCCCATCTTGCCAAATATTCCGATGATGGTGGAATCAACTGGCGTTATCCGGGGCCCTTCCCTGAACAGATCGTGCGGGTGCCCGGTTCGGTAGCCGCAGAATTTCGCGACGCCGTTGCCGTCTTCGGTGAAAACCACGGCCAGTATTTCGACAGCAAGACCGATCAATTCGTCAAACTCCCCGACCTCCCGGAGGTGTGCAGCGTCGATTCCGCCGCGGGTACTCCAGAAGGTAATTTGGCCGTTGCCTTTAAATACGATAAACGCCCGGGAATCACCCTGGCGCATCTTGAAGATAAACATTGGAAACTGGAGGTCATCGACGACGGTTCCACCGGCGAGTCTGCTCCCGTCGCCCTGACCGCCAGCGGCTCTAAAATAATGGCCTTTTGGTTTCGGCACGAAAAAGACGGCTACTCCCTCCTGTACGCCGTTACCGGTCCGGATGGCCATTGGACCAAGCCCATCGAAATCACCCGTGAAACAGAACCCGTGCACCGCCTGGTATTGCCGGTTGTATCGCCCCCTGATTACGCCCCCGTCTTCTGGGATCACCTTGTCAAGGGCAAGCCGGATGCGGCGTCGATGTGGGTGCGCTTTGCCCGAGTGCCTTCTGGAAAGGCATGGGAGATGCATCAGGGTCGATGAATTTTGACGAAGCCTGGGGAAAGGCAACTTTTAGGGTTTGAGTCAATTTGCGCGGCATGCCGATCTGTTCTGAGCGTTTACCATGCCCCTGAAAGGTCCTTTACAGCGAGACACCGATGCCGATGCAGCCCCAGCAGGATTTAGCCACCGTTACCCCCGACGGTAAGCCGTTGGCGCGCTTGATCGACGGCGTGGTCATTCGCTATGCAACGAATCTGATCGACGATCGCGGGACGTTGTGCGAAATCCTCAACCCATCCTGGGGGTTTCATCCCGCGCCCTTCTCCTACGTTTATCAATTCACGATTCGTCCAGGGATGTGCAAGG
>JBBSFP010000115.1:0-7815 GCA_038238625.1 Tepidisphaerales bacterium | reverse complement strand
CGGGCGTGACGTACTACTACAAGGTCACGGCGGTCAACGCCAACAGCGCCCCACTCGCCAATGAAAGCGCCCGCTCCAACGAGGCTTCTGCCACCGTATCTACCACCGGCCTGCCTGCCGGTTGGACCGATGGCGACATCAACAACCCCGGCAAAAAAGGTTCGGCCACCGATAGCGCCGGTGCCTGGACGGTCGCCGGCGGTGGCGCAGATATTTATGGCCGATCCGATCAGTTCAACTTTGCCCGCATCTCCACCACCGGTGACCGAACCCTCATCGCAAAGGTGACGGGCATTACCAATACCAATAGTTGGGCCAAGGCCGGTGTAATGTTCCGCGACTCCAGTGCGGCCGGCAGCATTTTCGCCGACGTCGTTGCCACCGCAGGGCAGGGCGTCAGTTTCCAATGGCGGTCCACCACCAACAGCACCTCCCACCGCACGATTGTGAAGGGCATCCCCGCCCCCACCGCCGCCAATCCGCTGTGGGTTAAGCTCGTCAAGAGCGGCACGCGCTACATGGCCTATTACTCCACCAACGGCACCAATTACATCCAGATCGGCACCAGCCGGGTGATCGCGTTCACCAACTCCACCTACCTGGCTGGCCTGGCGGTGACCGCCAAGAACAACAAGGCGCTGAACACCGCGAAGTTCACGAATGTGGTATTGAGCTAGTCGCCCGAAAAAAAGGGGGCCTGCGAGCGATGCCGAGGGGAGAACAGACGACATTGATCGTGCACTAACGAGCTTAGTGCGCGCTCGCTTCAAATGTGACCAAGAGTTTTGGGTGGCCTGTCCGAGGTCGGTTACTTCACCGACCCTGCGCCCGCCGTCGCCACGGCGTTGTCGTTGTCCACCGTTGATCCAGAAACCCCGATCGCGCCGATGACGGTGCCGTCCGCGCTCTTGATCGGCACCCCGCCGGGGAAGCTGATCAGCCCACCATTGGACACTTCAATCTGATACAACGGCCCGCCCGGTTGCGAGAGTTTTCCGATCTCCCCCGTGGGCATATTGAAATAACGGGCGGTCTTGGCTTTTTTGATTGCGATGTCAATGCTTCCCAGCCACGCATCATCCATCCGCGCGAAGCCCTTGAGGTTTCCCCCGGCATCCACCACGGCGATATCCATCGAAAGCTTCATCTCCGTGGCCTTGGCCTGCGCGGCCGCGATGACCGCCTGCGCCTGCGAAAGGCTGATGTCTTTCACAGCCAGCGGCGCCGCCACGGGTGCTCCGACAGTATCAGCCGCGCTCGAATATCGTGGCGACAACGTCAGGGCCGAACCGAGCATACCGCTCAGAATCACCGCGCCCGCGATGCCAATTGGTGAAATGTGTTTCATTGATTCACTCCTTCGTAAAAACCCTGGATAATTCTGTTCTGACAAACATTAGACGCTGGCGTACAGTTGCTGCAAGGTCAAATCTTGCTGGCCGGGTATCTGAAAAAGCCCCATCGTGTGGTCGTAAAGGATTTTCATAAGCGTGGCATTGCCGCAATACCCAAGCTTGGCCACATAGCTTAGCAAGTTTCAACCCACTATCGAAGCGACCAGGTGCCCCCCGTTGGAGATTCCCATCCCTGTTAATTTTTGCGAGTGCCGGAGATGTGACGGCACCGTCGGGTGGCCATTCGATTCCGACCACGAAGGCATAGGCACATTCGAGCAGCAAGTTTTGTGGGGAGCAGTATGTTTTGTGGCGAGCGCTCTGCCTGCCACCCTTCGATCCACATCAGGAGTTGTCTCATGTCCGGATCAGCTTGAACACCTTCCCATACACCTTGAGCTTTCCGCGTAACGATGGCGGGCGAGGACCCTCGCCGGTGTGGCGGAGCTCCATTACGGTGACATCGTCGCTGGGAGAATGCGGGCCTGCATGAGCGCGGATCTCCGCCAGCAGCCGAGCCGCGATGAAATTGCCATCGGAACCTAGGCGTTGGGCGATGGAGAGCACGCCCTCTTCCCCCAGCGGGGTGCCTTGCGAATCGTGAGTTTCGATCAGCAGGTCCGTATAGAGCAGCACCATGTCGTTGGGCTCGAGTGCCACGGCCATCTGGGAGTATTTGATGCCACCTAAAATACCCAGCGGCAGATCGCGAATTTCTTCGCCGGTGCCATGCTCGGTGTTGAGCAGCGACCAGATGCCGGTGCGGGCGCGATACAGCAGCGGGCGCGGGTGCCCTGCATTACATAATGTCAGCCGCCTTTTTTTGGAGTGATACGATGCCACGATCGACGTGGCGAACAGGCCGTTGTTCACCCAGGATTGCATCTGCTCGTTCAAGCGGTAGATCAGGCGAATGTGCGTCTTGGTATTAATGTAGCGGCGAATAAGCTGGCGCAGCTCGAGCGCGATTCCGGCAACGGGAGTACCATGCCCCGCAATGTCTGCAAGCACAATGCGCGTGACAATCCCCCCGCCACACACTGATACGTAGTGCACATCGCCGCCGGCACCATCCAGGGGCACGCTGATCACCCGCGCCTCCAGCCCGGGCGTGCTTACGCGGCTGTCGGCCGGCCGATTGCCGCCCCAGATCTCCATACATTGCATCGCATAATCTTCGGAATTGAGTGATGGTGTCGATGCCATATATTCTTCAACTCTGCCGCGTGCAGATTCGGTTCAGGCTGGAATTAGATGTAAAAACTTCCCGGCCATGCGGAGCAATTCGCGCGCCGATGGCTGCCGCGGCCCATCGCCGATATGACGCAGCTCCAACAGCGTGACATCATCCGTGGGCGAATCGGGACCTGCGTTACTGCGAATCAGTTCTAACAGACGTTTTCCCAGCGGCTGAGCCGTTGATCCAGATTCGCGAACCAGCTTCAGCAACCCCTCTTCGCCGAGTGGGACCCCGTCAATGTCGTGAGTCTCAATCAGCAGATCGGTGTAGAGCAGAACAATATCGCCGGGCTTAAGGTCAACCAGAATCTGCGAATATTGAATTCCGTTGAGAATTCCCAGGGGCAAGTTAGAAATTCCCTCGCGCTCGGCAGTTGCTGTATCCAGCAGCGA
This sequence comes from Tepidisphaerales bacterium, assembly GCA_038238625.1. Lineage (GTDB taxonomy): Bacteria > Planctomycetota > Phycisphaerae > Tepidisphaerales > Tepidisphaeraceae > JBBSFP01. The sequence continues at coordinate 4,789 of JBBSFP010000115.1, read as the reverse complement.
CCAGGTCGCCGTGCGCGCGCGGAATAAAATCGGGCGGGGATGCCCGGCATTGGAGAGCGCCAACCTCTTTTTTTGCGAGTTGTAAGTAGCCACCACCGACGTGGCAAACAGCCCGCTGGCAGACCAGGATTGCATCTTCTCGTTGAGACTGCACACCAGCCTCACCTGATCGCGGGTATTAATGTGCTGGCGAATGAGCTTTCGCAGATCGCCAGCCAGCGCGGCGACCGGAGTGCCATGCCCGGCGATGTCAGCCAGCACGATCCGCGTGATCACGCCGCCCCCGCACACCGAAACATAGTGTACATCCCCACCGGCCCCATCAAGCGGGATGCTGATCACATGGGTCTCAAGTCCCGGGGTATTAACCGTGTTATCCGCAGGCTTGTTACCGCCCCAAATCTCCATGCACTGCAATGCGCGTTTGTCGTGTGGGATGGGGGTAGTCATGCTGCACCAACCGTGCCATGGAAAACCAAAGGGCTCATTAGATCAACGCACTTCGTCCACGCCGATATCGATGCGCCCGCCCAGCAGCCGCGGCCCCAGATCGATATCCACTTCACTTCGACCCACTACGAACGCCGACACGCCAGCGTTGATTGCCGGGCTGGTTGAAAGCAGGTGAAAATTGCCGCCAGCCGGATTAACAAAGAGAGGATCAGCAAATACCGACCCTGCATCCTGCCCGCTTGCAGCCCGGTAATGGGCCAGCCCGTCATATTGCACACCGTGCCAGTTAAACGTTGCCGCCGCCGAACCATCCGGGGTGAAAAAGAGATTGTAGTTGGCAGTGTTGGCTGTTCCACCGGCTTCTTCATTAATCATTAAATCCTCATCGGTGCTGTAAATAAGATTGTTTTCAATCAGGCAGCGGGTAGCAAACTGGATCCATAACTCTCCATTGCCATCGCCCGTGGTGTCATTGTGATACAGCGTGTTGTTGGAGAACTGGCATTGGCTCACGCGGCCCACCGACCGATCATAGCCGCCAAACACGATGCCAGCCTTGTCATTTTCAAAAACCAGGTTGTCACGAACCGTGATGCCCGTGGCCATCCGACCGGCATGCTCGCAGCCCACCTCAATGCCCAGGTCGCTCTGCGTCACCGTGTTGTTGGCGATCGTGATGCCCTGCCCGCCGTCGACATAGATTCCCGCAGCATAACCCCCGCCATAATTCGAGCGTGCACGCGTGACATGATTGCCCATGACCATGCCATTGCGCGCCAGGTCATACCGGGCATTTGGGCAGGTGCCTTCACCGCCGATAAAGTCGATGCCGATGTTATTGACATCCGAAACTGAATTGTTGGTCACGCGGAAATTGGTGACGTTGCCATTAAGCGTTAGCGCTTCGCTCTGCGCCGGCTGACAGTCGTAAATGGAATTGCCGTCGATCACCAGGTTGGAGATCGCGCTGGTCGCCGACTCGCCATAGATGGTAATCCCCATGGCATCTTTGCCCATGATGTGATGGATCACATTGTTCTGCAGCTTCAAATGATCGCCGGTGCCCTCGACACGAATTCCCGAACCATCGCGAACGTTCAGATCATTAGTGATTTCAAACCCTATGAAGTTCACATAGTTGGAATTGGAGAGATCGACCATGTTTTTGCCGCGCAAACCTGTGCCGTCGATGATTACGTTTCCAGATGCCTGAAACGTGATCGCCCCTGCGGTCGCGCTTCCTGACACCCGGCAGACGACCTTCTCGTTATAAAGCCCCGCCGCCACGTTAACCGTGGTCCCCGGCGTAGCGGCAACCAGCGCCTTTTGAATATGCCGCCACGCGTGCCCCGCGTCGACCCCGCTGCTGGCGTCATTCCCGCCGGTCGAAACAAAGTACGTCGCCGATAACAGCCATCGGTTTTCCAAAAGTTCAACTGTCGGCCGAATACGATCGCGATGCTGATTATTCATAAACTCCTTTCAGATGACCGAACCTGCATGAAGGGCCAGAGCCTGTCACACCAGTGGCATGGACCACGGCTAAGTTTTACTGAATCTGTGTTCACCTGCGGCTGGTTCTGCTGCTCAGGCCGCGACGACTTGCGATTGCGATCGCGGCGGCGGGACAGGGTCGCCCAATTCGCGGAGAGTTTGCACGTGGCCGTGGATGGCTTTGCGGATGGATTCGACCGCCTCTTCGCGTGTGGTGCCTGTGGACACGCAGCCGGGCAGGTCGGGCACGTACACGCTGAACGTGCCGTCGTCGGCGGGTTCGATGATTACGGTGTACTGCACGGGAATCATTTTAACCCCGCTTGCCTGAGAATGGAACGCAATGTTCCGGGCGCGATGTCGTGCGAGAGTTTGCCACCCGCAGGCACCGTCAATAGCCCACCTTTAGTTAGGTGCTAGTAATGCAGATGGCTGCCGATCGTGCATATTTGGTGCCAGCCGTCGTCGTGGCGTTGTTTGATCAAGTCGCGGTATTTCATATCAGAGTGTGAGTATTTCATATCAGAGTGTGAAATGATAACGGAACTCGCTTTAACTTCGTCGCCGTCCGCGCTTCCCGCGCCGCGGAGTGCGATCAAAAGCCAGAAAGAAGGTGAAACGGGGAAGGTGAAATGGGGACAGCACGAATGCCATTTAACTTAAGCTACAAGCATCGGCAATATAATGTTTTACGTGCCATCAGCATCCGATGCCGTTCAGTTTCACGAATCGCGCACTCCAAGGATTCGCGGATTCCCCGAGTAACGAGGCGGTCGCAAGTGGTTCGTATAAACATTTTGGTTGAAAGCAGTTATGTCTTAAGTTGATGACATTCGTGATGTCCCCCATAAAGGTTTTCGCGAAATCAAAGATTCGCGTCCCCTTTGATTTGTCCTCCCCTTTGATTTGTCCTGTCGGAGTTCGTGGATTTCAAAGCCCTGCGCAAGAGTCTTTCATTCGAAAGGGTTCTCGAACACTACGGGGTTACCATCAAGAGACGCAAGGGAAACCGCCATTCCGGCTTCTGCCCATTGCCTACGCACCAGGGCAAGAGAAAGAGTCCCTCCTTCTCAGCCAAGCTCGATGTCGGGGTCTGGCAGTGTTTCGGTTGTCGGGCCAGCGGAAATATCCTCGATTTTGCCATCCGGATGGAGGGTCTTGACCCCAGCGAAGCCCAGAACGTCCGCACCGTGGCCCTCAAGCTCCAGGCACTGTTCGGCAAACCGGCTGGGTCTCCGCCGCAAAGCACCAAGACGCCACCCGCCAACCCAGTGCCTTCCAAGAACCTGCCGGTCATCCTGAACCCGCCCCTCGACTTTGCCTTGCAGGACCTCGATATCGCCCATCCCTACCTCGCCAGCCGCGGCTTCCTGCCGGAAACGATCCAGCACTTCGGCCTGGGCTACTGCAACCGGGGTCTCATGAAGGGCCGCATCGCCATTCCACTCCATGATGACTGCGACAACCTCGTCGGCTATGCCGGTCGGCTGGTGGATGATTCTGCCGTGAATGAGTCTACCCCCAAGTACAAGTTCCCCTCCGCGCGCCAGCGTGAGGGGAAGCTGCTGGAGTTCCGCAAATCCCTCCTGCTCTACAACCTCAACCGCCTGAAGTGGCCCTTGGCCGATCTCATCATCTGCGAGGGCTTCGCCAGCATCTGGTGGCTCACCCAGCATGGCTACCCCAATTGGGTCGCCCTCATGGGCAACTCCTGCAGCCAGGATCAAGCCCGGCTCATCCTCAGCAGCGTCCAGCCCGTTGGCTGTATCTGGATCATGACCGATGCCGATCCCGGTGGCGAGCAATGCGCCCAGAGCATCTTCGTGCAAATTGCACCCCATCGCCTGGTGCGCTGGGTGAAGCTGCCCAAGGGACAGCCCACCGATTACACGCCCGGTGATCTGTCGGAAATGTTGTGGCCCATATGATTTCAGCTTCGAGCGATACCAAGCGGTCGCTCGTTTTTTTGTACTGAGAATTCGCAGCCCCTTAGATTCGTATGTCGTTTCCGTGGTACTAAGTTTTGGGGTATCAAGGGCAAGATTAGTTGAACCAAGGACAACCCCGCTGCTGACGCCGATCCGCGTCTCGTTAAATTTGCCCTAGAGTTTTCCTACAGAGCCTTCTCGAACCACTAGATTTGTCTGTTTGTTTAAAAAGTCATCAATGCGCACAGTTGCTATCACTTTTCCTGAGGGCTTGACCCAGAAGCAGGCCCCATCGTCTTGTTTAATTCCGTTCCATTCCAGTAGTGGTCGTCTCCCAGATCTGCGCAATCCAAGGCCAGTTGGCCGGATTGTAAAGTACTATCGCAGACGAGAAAGTATGAGTCAGGTCCAGACTTTACCCACTCCCCTGCCCAGATGATGGTCTTCGAACTCAAGCTTAAAATATGAAGCTGCTCCAAGCTCCAAGTACCATTCACCGATTGTGTCGGCATGCCTTTTTCCACAACGATTTCCACGAACGTGCCATCCGGCTTAAGTGTTAAAGTAACAACTGGTCCGGTGCCGCGCGCATCGGTTCCCGACCAGGTCCCTATCAAGGTCGATACGGGTACTAGTTTAGTCGTGGGGTTACCAGTTGCGTGAGCTCTTCGATGGCACCCGCACAGAGCGAGCAGAAAGCAGCTTACAATAATGTGCTTCATGAAGAATATCGAGTAAGAAACTCTAAATTTTGACCAGATGGCGACAGCTCATTGACCGCTTGGCAACGTCTCTAGGGCCTGTCTGTCGAATCTGCGATCTGGTATATACTCTGTTTTTCAAGTGAGGTTGCAAGGATGCGACGCTACGAACTCACGGATGAGCGTTATGGCCTGATTGAAGACCTCTTGCCG
>JBBSFP010000114.1:0-7816 GCA_038238625.1 Tepidisphaerales bacterium | reverse complement strand
TGGGTCGAACCGTTACGACCCGCACGGTTCGCCACGTCTGGTCTGCGCGATTCGCGGGACACTCGCCCGAAGAGATTCGGTACGAGGAATTCGATTCTCAGCCGGAAGTGATCGTCAAACTCTGCATGCCGCTGACCGATCCGGCAGCGACCTCTGCTACCGAGGAGGAGCTCGCCGAGTTCCATGAGCAGTGCGCCATTCTCTGGCGGCTGCATGGTGCGGGTGCCACCCGCTGGGTGGAGGTGCGCGACACCGGAAAACATAAGGGTGGTCTCTACAGCGTCACCCCGCATTATCCTCGAACCGCCGCCGCGCTCACTGCGGGCCATTACCGCGTGTCGGCCGCTGAGCTGCATGCCATTGTCAGCGCCACCATCGTCGGGCTGCAGGAACTCAATCGCAGTGCCAATCGTTCTCATGGGAACCTCAAGCCATCTAATTTGATCATCAACACCGATGGCCCGATTCAACTCGAAAACGTGCTGTTGACTGATCCCCTGGCCGACCCGGGCTATACCAGTGAATCCGGCGATCTACATGCCATCGGAGCACTGATTTATCAATTGGTGCTGCACCAGATTCCCACCATGCCGAGCGCAAAGCCGCCGTCGATGGACGCGTGGAAAGAACTTGGGCCCAGCGGTGAAACCTGGCGCGCGCTGTGTGATCGTTTGCTGAACCTGCGGCCCGATGACCACCGCCTTACCCTCGCCAAGGCCACGACCGCGCTCCGTACGCTGAATCCCAACCCCCCCACGCGAATTGGCGCGCGGCTGCTCAACGTGGGGCTGGTGCTGCTGGTGCTCTGCGGCCTGGTCGCTTTTGCGGGGTGGCAGTATGACGGCGATTGGAACGAGTTATGCACCGCCTACGATCAGTGGGCGGGGCCGCTTGATCACCAGATGCACCACGATCCCGCGGGGTTCACTGCGGCGCTCGAGCGCGTCGAATACCTCAGACAAAAGGTCCTGCCGATCTTGCGCCGCTGTCGGCCCGGTGGTGATCTGCGCCTTGATCCGCACGCGCTGGCGCGAGTGGAGACGGCCGTGCCCGTCGAAACCTTGCAGTCGTCGCCGCCCTGGCACCCTGGCGATGTGATGGCCGTCTTCGCCGCACATACCGCAGTCGAAGAACTGCGGCAGAATCTCAAGGATTGGAACGAATCCCCTCACCTGCGGCAGCGAAGCATCACTTATCGGCAGCACGATCTGCCGCACTTGGCAACCTATACCGATCTGCTGGGCGCCTCCTTGCTCCCCGCACCGGGGGTTGATCTCGTCGACGGCTTGCAGCGGTTTGCCGAGGCAAAAAAAAATCTCGATGCCATCGACGCTTCGCGCGCTCAAATTCTACTATTGATCGACGATTTGCAGAAATCCGCCGAGCAACAGGATGACCGAATCGTCGACCTGGTCGGTCCGGTGCAGGCGGCGCTCAACGGTGCCGCACACGCCGATGCCGCCAGCGATAATTTCGCGTCCATCGCATCGCTGGCCACCCGGCTGGATGAGACCACGACCATCGCTAATAAACTTGCCAGCGCGCTGCCGATTCTCAAGGAGATCGCCCTTGAACAAAAAATCTCTGATTCGCGCGGCTGGCCGGGCTCATCCCGGGCCCTCGATCGCCTCATCCGCCATTGGAGCCCGTATGACCTGGGCCCCGATAGCAGTTCGCAACTACAACAAACCAGGATGTCGATCAAAAGCATCGAAGAACATTGGGCCCGCATTCAGGAACGTAAACGCGCCCTTGATGCTGCTGGCGACGACCTGCTCAAGGGATACCGCGCCTTCATCGACCAATCGCTGGCCAAGGCCACAGAGCAGGACGATCTACCCCGCCTGCAACGCCGCCTTGAAACCATCGACAGCAACGATGTCTGGAACCAGGCCGCCGCACTCGTGACCGCTAAGGAATGGCGGCAAATAGACCGGAGGCTTCTGGCAAACAGCCCGTCCCATGCGCGGCTGCGCCAAGCAAATGATCCCATCTTCATTCCGTATGATAAAGAACTCGGCCTATGGCTCACTGAGGTACACCAAAGCGCCTATCAACTCGCCACGCTTCCGCCTGGGACCACCTCCCAAGGAGCAATCGGCCCAATCGCAATTGCACAACCCTCCACCACGCACCCGGCAATCAATCCCGCAACATTCAAGGTAACACCACCCGCAACGGTGGCCATTTCGCAGCACCCACCGATGTCTCTTGAAGAGTATCGGCACCGGATCCAACTGCTTCGCGGCGCGATCAGACAATTAACCGACCCCCTGACTGCCGTCGCTGCAACCATGGGGGAATTTGAACAAAAGTATCGGTTGCAAAACGCCAGCACCGATGCCGCGCGCGACTTCATCCAGGAATGTTTGCAGGCCACCATCAACGCAGGCCCGGAAATACAAGCCGAATGGCAAACCCGTAATCAACAGATGGCGCAAAGCGTTCAAGCGGATTCCAGTCGCCTGACACCTGCCCTGCGCGGCGAACGTTTTGCTCTGAAAGACCGCCTGTTGCGGCTCGATGCGCAAGACCGCGCGGTCGCCGCGCTCGATCTGCCGGTTGTCCCGGATGAGTGGGATCCGTCCCTGCGCGCTGCGCTGGGGGCGAATTTCACGAAGGTGCACCATGATGCGTTGTTAAATGCCCTCGCTATGGCGCGAGGCAGCGATGATGGTTTGGCAGCGGCGACGCGTGACCTGACGCGAATCTGTGAAGCGGTCGGCACCCAGTCACGCGATCTGCAAACCGACATGCACCGGTTCGGTCAGTTACTGCAACAGGGTTACGCTCCGGACGATCCAAAATCTGCCTTGTTACTGTCCCGATGGACGCAGACAACTCTTTTTGACCAAAAGGAGGTGCGCGACGCGTTGCAGCAACTTTTCGGCCCGGCACAGAAACTCGCCCAGGCGAAAACCGACGCGGATCGCCTGCCGCTAGTGGCCGATGTGCGCCAGCCGCTGGGAATTCGCCTTGCTGCGTGGCAGAAAATGGCCCTCCCCCTGGATGCATCGGAATTGCAGAAGGCCAACGATTTGCGGCAATCTCTCAGCACAGCGGCTGCCACCGTCACCGATTCCAGCCGCAGCGCGCAGTTGCAGGATCAAATCATCGCCCATGCCCGCGAGCAGTGGCTGTATGCCGCCAGCCATGCCGGTCAGCCGGGCGACGTGGAAGCCGCGCTGGCACTGCGTGAATCGTTCGGGATCACCTCTCCTTCGCAGGTAGACGCGGTCACCGGTTTCAACTGGTTGCTGCGCGATCTGCACACTGCGTTGGCCCGGACGGGTAAGCCAGACCCTCAGCTCCCCGAACTCGCGCGCAGCCTTCGCGATGCCGCCGCCGCTTTACCCGATTCCGAGCGGAAGGATCCCCGGGTGGTCACGCTGCTTAACGTTCTGCGCTCCTGGAAGCTGGAGCCGGAGGAAACGTCGTTCGCTACGCTGGGCCCGATGTCGCCCGCCGCTCAACAAGCTCTGGGAAACCGTGTGCAATGGAAGGCCCAGGCGGGTCCCGGCGGTGAGTGGGTGACCTACAGCGCCATCCTCTCCGATCAAATCGCGCGCGAACCCATTGATCTTACCTTTCGCCGCATCGATGGCACCGCCAATTCGGAATCCTTTTACCTCTGCACCGCCCCTGTCACCCTGGGGCAGTTCACGCAACTCATCACCGCCGCTGGCCGCTGGCGGGAGGTGCACCAAAAGCATCTCTTGTGGGACTACGATCCAGCCCGCGGTGACCCACGCCCCGGCCCCCGCACCTGGGAATGGATCAGTAATAGCCAGGATTCAGGCATCGTCCGGCCACTGGTCTGGCTCAGCCCGGACTGGCTGGGTGAGGGGATCGATCAATATCCCGATGCGCTTGCGCGTGAATTTAATACGTCGGTTCTTCGCCCCCCAGCCGGTGCAAACTCCGATACCGTTAATCCCTCCCTCGCGCAGCCAATGCAGTGGCTTACTATTGCCGGTGCAAACTACTTTGCCGGGATGTTGAATCTTCGACTTCCGACCCCCGATCAATGGAAGGCCGCGTACGCGACCCTTGGAAACATCGGCGGTGCCAATCTGCGCGATCGTTGCTGGCGCCTCGAGCAACAGCACCTTAGGGGACTCGGCAGACCCCAGCGCCCGGATGCCGGGATGTTTGTCCCGCATGATGAAAAGCCCACCGACGATAATTGGCGAACCCCCGATGGCCATGATCTTGATGACGGCGTACTCTGGTTCCGCCAGGTCGAAACGAATGGCGCGTCGCCCAGCCCCGCGTCACGGCCCGCTGCCAACGCTCCCGCCACACCAGGCACGGCCTCATCGGGGACGACTACTCCGGGGATGATTGATTTTCCCGGGAACGTCGCGGAATTCGTGCAAGACAGCGCCGGTAAAGTCTACGTGATCGGCGCTTCGTCCTTGTCCCCCCCCCAGCGGCCCGTAGATCGCCCCTTCGAGACAGATCCCGCCGCTAACACCCACGGCTACAGCGACGTAGGCATACGGCTGGCCTTTGGCGGCCCGCAACAGCCCATGCAACGCCTGCTGTTCGCAATGCCTCCAACCGGATGGTACCTGATCAAAACCCGCTAGACCGCTATAACCGCACGACAACGTCCACTTCAAAAGTGAACTGATGCTGCTTGTTATTGAAGAGGCGGTGATCCGACCAATCGTACCGAATCTCCGGCCGAATCTTGAGGTTCTGTCCCCATCTGTCATGAGGAAAGGGATACACCGAAGCCCCCAGCGTCACTTCATATAAATTGGTGTTCTGCGGTGCCCGCACCCCCTCCGGATCGTGATACCATTCGCCACGCCCCTTGAGCGTCAGGTAGTCGTTTATTTTATATCCGGCCAATGCCGCCAGGGCATAAAGGTGCCCGGCCCCACCGTTGGCAGCTCCAGCGGCATCATACAGAAAATAACCATTGCCTGCGAAGCTCCAGTGGTTGTCGGGCGTATAGTAAAAAGTTGCATCAAACGTGCTGCGGTAATGGCTCGAGTCCTTGAACTGTTCCGGCCCAGTCGAATTCGAAACGTAGAGCGCCATCTGCTTATTAATGACCCAATTCACACTGCCCAAAAATGCCGCGGACCCATTGTTATCTCGTACGGACTGCTCATCACCCCGCGTAATCCCAGCGGTGACGGTCACGTTTTTCGCCACGTCATACGTTGCCAGCACGCCCGTATGTGTAAACGGATATCCGATCCCGAAAATGAAAGACCGGGAGTAAAAATCAATTTCCGCCGACGATCCCGGATTGATCGGTACCGTGGGGTCGATCGCCTCGTATCCCACCAAGTTCACAAACTTACCGACGCGCAGGCGCAATCCCGTTCCGATAGGCACCACAATATCCAGGTAGGCCTGGGTCAGGTCCGGTTGATTTTCCGGACTTCGCGGGCTGTCGAAATAATCAAACAAGCCATTGGAATGAATGAACCCCGCATCCGCGCCGTACATGAATTCAACCGTGAAACCAACATCCCACTTACGGGCGTTGCGATAATTAACCAGTCGATCCACGGTCAGGTCAAGTTGATTAAGCAGCACCTTGTTGTGCTCGAAATCAAACAGCCGAAAAGGGTTTTGCCGGCCGCGCGGGCTGTCAAAATTCAGCGTGTACGATCCCTCGATATGGCCATGAATATCAATCCCCGCGCGATCCAAAGGCGCAGCCAGTCCCAGCTGGTCCAGGATCATCATGATCGGCCGCCGCGTTTGCGGGCTCGCCGAAATCAGATATTTAGGCGTCAGCGAAAAATCCGGATCAACATGCTTGAAAACCGGTGTCGGATCCGCTGGCTCAGCGGCTCTAACCGACTGCAAACCGACCATCATTGAACCAGCCACCAACGCCACCAGACAATTGCGAAATCTCATTGATGTCTCCTTCCGGGGGAATCGAAGAGTTGTTGCGGGCCTCTAAATACGCCAACCCACCCCCGTGCGTCAAATCCAGCTTCGCTAACCGCCGGCAACCCCGGTGCTGCGAAGCTCCAGGATATTCAAATTGAACTGATCTCAGTTTCGGTTTTTCATCGGAAAAAAATTCGCTTTGTGTGATTGAAATATCTCGCTCACTAAGCTCGCGCACGCGGATTATTTTTGTTCCATGAACCGAACTCAATATTCTTCGCTTGATTTTTTTGCACCAAAAGCATTCGTTTGCCCCACTGCTGATCGGGGAGAGGGACTTAAATGTGCCTGTTGCAAAGGGACGATTATTTGGGCTTGTGCTTGAGAATGGAACCACTTCGCCGGCCCAGCCGTAGAAGCATCACGGCGGCCAATGCGGGCACGATGACGGTCCCCATCATCAGCAGCGACGCTTCGACCATCTTGCTATAGTTTTCCATGTGCACCCAGGTCATCATGATGGGGGTGAAAACTTGGGGTCGCGTCGGCATGAGCAGAACGGTGGCGGGGACCTCAGTCAGCGATAGGGCACCGACGAGCAACCCCCCAGCCAGCAACGTGGGCCAACCGAGCGGCCAGATAACGTTCCAAAAGGTTTGCGCGGAATTGGCACCATCCAGGGCGGCCATTTCGCGCAGCTCCCGCCAGGGGTGCGTCCAAGTGCCCAAGGCAGCGGCGATGGCTAGCCAGCCAAAGCGGCCAATATAGGCGGCGATTGTTGTAACAATGCTGTCGTACACCCAAAACAGCCCAGGGCGGTTGTAATTACGGATCAACGCGATCGCCAAGAGCTGCCCGCCGATGAGGAAACTAGCTATCCCTAGCGGTAGCATCCCGCGCACTCTCTTAATCCCCACCGATACCGAAAGCACACCGGCAACCAGCGCAGTGGCGACTGCGGTAACCAGGGCACCGCCGATCTGCGGTTGGTATTCGATCCACAACTTGATCGGCGTCACAAACGTCCGCATCGTTTTAAGCAGTGCCGCGGTAGGCACACCCACGTTCAGCAGGACGAGCAGGGTGGTAACAAAAATCGTCCAGCGCGAGGCATCCAGTGAACGGGGCCATGAGCCGGCGGCAACGGTTTCTTCGGAAGCCATTCGCGAGGCCCCCCAGCTGGCTGTGGCAGCGAGTAAGCCCGACACCAGCAACATGGGCAGCATTGTTGCGACGGCAGCCGCAGCTCGGGCCGGCTGGTCGGTGGACTGCAGGCCCGCACCGCCAGCCATAGGGGCGGTAATTGCGTTGGCAACGCTGCTGAGCGACCCGGTTTCGAACACCATGCGGATTTCGGTCGCCATCACGCTGATGCCCGTCGGTTCGTAGATGCTGAACTCCTGCGTCGCCAGCAGGGTGACGATTGCCACCGAGGCGAGAATAGGCCCCGCTAAATGGCGCAGCGTGCAACGGCGAAGAACGCCATCAAGCTGCGCTTGCTGCTGCACGGAGATGTCCATCTGCCGCAGCGCCAGGCCGATTATCAAAGCGGGTACACCCCACAGCCAAGCGGCCAATGACCCTATGCAGCGAAGAACATCCAAAGGAGTCTGCGCGGCAAACGTGATGTCGATCGGCGGATGAAAACGGGTGTTCAGGTTATGCAATGTCTGCTGCAGCATATGCACAAGTTGTTTCCATCCGTAGTCGTAAGAAAGGCTCGGCAACAAAAGCGCTGTCGGCAGGATGACCCAAAGAATATTCACGAAAAACCCCCGACCCCGCCCCAGTGCGAACGCAGCGGGAAGGCCCATGGCAGTGGCAACAACGGCCGCAAGCATGTTGTATCCAAGTGTGCGCCCCAGTAACAACATGCGGAAGCGATCAGGAAATAATTCGTGAAGCGTTGCGGGATTGGTCAGCAGCGTGATAAGCACCCAGGCCACCGGCA
>JBBSFP010000113.1:0-7847 GCA_038238625.1 Tepidisphaerales bacterium | reverse complement strand
GCAGCCAGTGGTGCAGCACCGGACGGGGATGGTTTCGACTGGCCACGGGCGATTCGGTGGAACCAGAAATACATTCTGGTGCCGACCCGGGCCGGCCTTTGCCTGATGGTGCCTGGTGCCAGCGAGTTGCAAGTCAATCTATCTCCGGGAATTCTCGATGAGGTCGATTTTCCATCGATCAGCCGGACGCAATTTGCATTCGATTTCGACGGATTAACGGCTTGGATTCCGCCTGAGGGCAAATCCCCGGGTGGGCGCTGCGCGGTGCGCTTCAACGAAAAAAAAGGATGGATAACCCTGTTGCCCGAAGATGGTTGGCCTTTGAACCTTCTGCATGTGGTGCCCCTGATGGACGGTAGTGCCCTGCAGATTGCGCTCGATCCTGAAACGGCGGATGATCCCAACGGCGCAGTGGGGGCCCGCGGAGAGCGAACGGTCAAAATCGGCTTCGTTACTTTGCAGTCGTCGACCGATCTACCCGGCCTTAAATCACTCGTGGCGCCGCTCATTCAGCAACTCTCCAATGACAGGTTGGAGCTTCGTGACCATGCCCTTGCAAATCTCCGACAATACGGGCCAAAAATTTGGCCAATCCTGCGCGAATCGTTGACGAATCCTGAGAGCGAAGAAGCAGCCGTGCGACTCCGTCTGCTGCTGCGCGAAGAAGATGGTCCTACGTTGGGGGGCATGAATCTGAAGGATGGAAAGTTGCGCGTAGCCTGGCATTGCCGGGACGGGGGCGCAATTTTTTACGCAGGAGGGGGCATCGATTTGCCCCAGCCGGATGCAGAGCCACTGGAGGTCGTACCGGCATTCATCAGCGTCCGGCCCGGCCGAAGCATCGAGCTGCTGGCAGGACCGCTGGCGAAACAGTTGGATGTGGATCATTCCATCGTTGAGGTATGGGGGAGCGAACTAGTGGTGGGGGATGAAAACGAAGGGGCGCGGCGGTTCATCGGGAACGATCTCACCCCACTAGCCGGGCAAGGCGAGCATGCGTATATGCAGTTCTTCGGCATAGACGGCAGTGGTCGCTGGCTGCTGCGAGCGAAATCCGGCTCGACGCTGGTGATCGATCCCTATCTGCCTGATCCCAAGCCACGCTTACCCGTGTGGACGCTTGCCGAAGAGGCAGCGGGATGGGACCAAAATGATTGGCCGAGTGTTAAGAGCTCCATGGTGACCACCCCCGCCGCCCTCGAGGCCGGGCGATGGCGGAAGTTCGACGAAGGGACCGATCATTTTTCCACGACAATGGATTTCAGCGCCAATGTGTCGGCCACCAGTCCGGCAACGGTACCGGCCACCGCCACTTCCCCGGTGACCGCGCCGGCTCGCGAGCTGGTTCCGCTGGAGCCAGGCGAAACAGCCCTCTATACCGATATCTACGGCAACCGTTTTCTGGGCGGAGTCACCGCGATCACAATCGTGCGCAGGAACGGCAAGCGCCTAGACTGGCCGCTGCCCGCTACCGCCGTCGGAACCTACGGGCCTGCCGATGTACATCTGATCGACACACCCGATCATCACCTGTTCTTATTCAACGCCCCGGGCCGGGTGGTGCGGTTACGACTGCAACGCCCTGGGCCTGAACGCAACGAGCCACTGGCGCTTGAAGCCGTTTTTTCACATCGCATTCCCGAGGTTGAACATCCAACGCGGGTGTGGATGGACCCTTCCGGACGGATTGATATGGTGTACGATGAAACTAAATTGGTGATCATGTTCCCTACCGGACATGTGCCCCATGCGATCGCCGAGATGATTCCCGCCGATCAACTGGCGGCACCGGGCGAAGGGGATTGATCTGGATTATTGCAGGAGCCATTTTGAAGACACGCTTTACCATCATCGGTACCGGGAATCGCGGAGTGGGGTGTTTTGCCAAGGGTTTGCTGGGATTCCCTGGAAAAGGGTTACCCGAATTTGTCGAGCATGCGGAGTTGGTGGCCATGGTGGAGTTAAATGTCGCGCGCGGCCGCGCCGCCGTGGGAGAACTCCATCGCCCCGACATTCCCCTCTTTTCCACCATCGCAGAAGCTCAACTAAAGGCTCCCGCGGATTGGTGCATTGTCACCACGCCCGATCGCACGCACTGCCAGGTTGTCATTGAAGCGCTGCAGGCAGGCTGCAATGTGCTCGTCGATAAGCCACTGGCGACCAGCGTCTGGGAATGCGATCAGATCATTGCCGCCATGCAGCGCGCGGGTAAACAGGTGATCGTGGGCCACAACCAACGGTATGTCCCGACGACTCGACATGCGGCCGAGTTGGTTCGTGGCGGTGCCATTGGCAGGGTGCTGGGAATCGAAGCCGCGGAGGTATTGGACTACTCACACGGGGGTGATTATTTCCACCGCTGGCACAGCGATTTTTCTAAATCCGCCGGGTTGATGACGCATAAGTGCTGCCATTTTCTGGACGTGATGTGCTGGGTGATCGATGATGACCCGATCGAGGTTTCTGCCAACGGCTCGCGAAATTATTATCGCCCGCGCCCGGATTTAAACCATGGCCCGCGCTGCAGCGATTGTCCGATCACTGACGTCTGCCCGCATTTCTTTGATATGAACAAATCCGATGGGGTCTATCGCCGGCTGTTCAAAGATGCTGAGGTCGAAGATGGGTATGTACGCGACCTGTGCGTATTCAGTGATCGGCATACGATTAACGATCAGGAAGCGATTCGGATCAAGTTTCAAAAGGGTGCCCTGGCCACCTTCACGCTGCTGACGTTCGCGCCGCGCGAATTCTATTATTACTATTTCACCGGAACGCATGGGCGGCTGGAAGTAGGCGTGAGCTCGACCGACGGCACTAAATTTCTTCGCATCATCCATGCCGACCAGCGTGTGGAAAATTTTCCCACGGATGCCGGAACCGGTAGCGGACATGCCGAGGCCGATATGCGGTTGATCGCTGATCAGCTTGGGCTGGGGTCATCGCTCCCCATACAAAAGGCAACTCCGGCGGAGGCTCGCCGCCCGGTGATGATCGCGGACCTGGCGGCGCGCTCGATCGCCGCCGGTGGCCAGCCTATGCCAACGTCTGCCGCCGGGCGTGATTTCCCACCCGCGCCGCCACAGTTATAATCTGCCGCCATGATACTGGCCGGCGTGGATGAAGCGGGATACGGCCCTTTGCTGGGCCCATTGGTGGTGGGTTGCTGCGCGTTTGAGCTGCCGCAGCCGATCGATGCAGCGACCTTGCCGTGTTTGTGGAAAGCGCTGAAAAAGGTGGTATCGCGCAACCGCCTACGCAGCGGCCGCAAGTTACACATCAACGACAGCAAACTGGTCTACACCGCCGGCACCGGGCTAAAGGAACTGGAACGATCGGTGCTGGCGATGGCGATGTGCCTTCAGGGGCAGACGCCGATAGCCGCCTGGGCGGATTTACCCGCTTTCATTGACTGCGTGGCACGTCACGTATTGACCGACATGCCGAATTACGCGTGGTACCAGGCATTCGAGGGTGAGAATTTTCCACTCGAACAGGCGACGGCCTCTATCGCCACTTTCGCCAACGCCCTGCGCCAAGAGATGCATATTCACCAGAGCCGGGTGCTGCACCT
Source organism: Tepidisphaerales bacterium (assembly GCA_038238625.1). Lineage (GTDB taxonomy): Bacteria > Planctomycetota > Phycisphaerae > Tepidisphaerales > Tepidisphaeraceae > JBBSFP01. The sequence goes on along the minus strand of JBBSFP010000113.1, from coordinate 4,273 downwards.
GGGGGCGCGCGTGGTGCTCGAACGTCAGTTCAATCACCTTTGCAACCAGACTCGCAATAAAGCCAACGCGCTTTTTTCTATCACTGCCATTCACCTGGACTATTTACTGCGCACCTTTGGCACGCAGGACCTGACAATCATCTGCGATCGTCATGGCGGACGCGGATATTATGGCGCTTTGCTCATGCAAACCTTTGAAGATTGGTCGCTGGAGATCATCTCCGAAGCTGAGAGCCGCAGCGAATATCAGTTAAAGCGCCAAGGCCATGCGGTTCGCCTGGTGTTCAGCGAGAAGGCCGAATCACTGTGCCTACCAGTGGCCATGGCGTCCATGCTGTGCAAATACCTACGCGAGGCCATGATGGCGCGTTTCAATGCCTGGTGGCAAAATCATCTGCCGGCGCTGATACCCACTGCCGGTTATTACAACGATGGGCATCGGTTTTTGAGGGATATCCAGTCGCGCCGCCATGAACTCAAGATCGTTGATGCGGATCTGATCCGCTGCCGATAGGCTTCGGCGAACATCATTGGTTTTTATTATTCGTTGCCCGAATAAGACCCTTTGGGGTACCTTGGAATCCTACACCTTCCGGAGCGTGCGATGGCGCTGGATCAGTGGTCGGACAAAGTCGTGGTCGTGCACCTGGGTGATGATCCGCAATTCACCGAAGACATGGATGCGGTGGAAGCGCATCGCCATAAGGCGCTCGACACCGATTTCGTACTCGACTTTTCGGGGGTACGGTTCGTGAATTCGTCCAACATCGCCAGCTTGCTTCGCCTCCGGAAGCAGTTGGTTCAAAGTGAAGGCCGGATGATCCTTTGCGGAACTAGCGACCAGGTCTGGCGGGCGTTTCATGCGACGGGACTGGATAAAATCTTAGAATTCTCGGCCAGTGTTCCCAACGCCCTGGCAACCCTGCAGATGTGAAGCGCCGCGCTTCATAGATGTGCGGGGACCGGTTTCACCTTGACTATTTTCGCATTATCCGCCGATTCGTAGAGTGCATCCATCAACGCGCTGAGCAGTACCCCGTAGCGCACCGGTGCCTGCAAGTCTGCGCGGCCCAGGATTGCATCTACAAAATTCAGGTGGGGCGAATTACCCGCGGGGCGAATGTCAGGGGTTACCGGCGGATAAAACTTTTTGCCGTCGCGGGTGCAGTCCAGCGAGCCCCCGTGCGGGCCGGTTTTGTATACACCACGATCGGTTTGCAATTGGATTGACACGTCCCACCCAACGGAGTTTCCACCGATGGCAACGCTCCCCAGCGCGCCGTTTTGAAATTTCATGATCGCCACGCCGTTGATATCGACCGGTGCCCCAGCGTTGTTATAGAAACAGCCGACCTCGATCACCGGGCTGTTCATGAGCCACATCATGCCGTTGAGGACATGGGCACCGCTATCGTACATTTGGCCGCCCCCCGATTGCCGGGGATCTTGCCGCCACTTCCCGGCAGTGCCCTTCATCCATCCCTGGGCCAGCCACCCTTGAATGATTTGCGGCATACCCAGTTCGCCGGAATCACGCAGCTTCGCCAGCGCCTGGTATTCCTGCGTGTAGGGAGCCTGGAAGGTGATGCCCAGCTTCAGGCCAGTGTCCATCACCGCCTTCCAAAGATCGTAGGCATCAGCGCTTCGCGTGACCATCGGCTTTTCCACCAGCACGTGCAAACCGGCCAACAGCGCCGCCTTGGCCTGCGGATAATGCAACGCATGGGGGGTCACTAATAGCACGGCATCAAGCTTCGCCGGGGGTGATGCGAGCAGTTGCTCAAAAGATGAATATTCCTTTGCTTCGGGAAAATGCTTTTCCTTGAAAGCGCGGGTCGATTCGGGCATAGGATCGACGAGCGCGGTGACGGCCACCTCGGGGATTAATGCCAACTGCTGGACGTGCCAGCCCGAAGCCATGCCGCCACAGCCAACGATTGCCAAGTGGATCATCGATTCCTCACATTCCAACGGCGGGTCAGGAAGTGGATAAAGGGATTGCAGGCTCCAGCGATGCGCGTTCGGTATCACGCGCCAGGTGACGAACACCCAACAACCAAACGAGCCCGCCCACCGCCATTAATCCGCACACCACATGAAAGGCCGCGTTCCATCCCTGGTGTTCGGCCATATAGCCCAAAATGGGTGGCGAGGGCACATCCCCCAGGATGTGAATCAGGAATATGTTCAGCGCGAAAGCGGTGGATCGGACTGAAGGATGGGTGACGTTGGCCAGAATGGTGTTGGCCGGACCGGTATTGAAAAACAAGAAGAAAACAGCGATGAAAATGAAACCCCATGCCCAGGGGAACGAGGCAACCATCATCAAATAAATGAAAAGCACGGAGATGATGATGGCGATTCCGGAAACCAGGAAATAGGAGCCGGCAAACCGGCGGCGAACCCGATCGCCTGTGATGCCCCCCAGGAGTGTTGCCGCCAGGCCACCCACGGCCAGGATGGCACCGAAATAGAAGTTGGCCTTCGCCAGGGCTGCGGTTTCAGAGAGCGCGCCAGGGATCGCATGCCGGTTTTCAGTCAGATACGCAGGCATGAAAAATGAAATACCGCCGATGGCGAATGTCATTGCGGCCATGCCCAGAGTCGCGAGCATGTATGACGGATTTTTGAAAAGCGCAACATAATCGGCGAATTTGGCGTGGCGATGGGCCCCCGAATCCGACATGCCGCGCGGGGGATCCTTGATGAAAAAACAGATCAATCCCAGTAATACCCCCGGCGGAACAACCAGGTAGAACGACCACTGCCAACCCCCCAGGTGTTCAGTGATGAACCCCCCGAGCATATATCCAATTGCGCTACCGATGGGGATGGCCATGTAGAACCAGGCCAGCACCATCCCGCGCCGGGCGACCGGGAAGAGGTCAGAAATGATGGTGGGGGCGGCCGGTCCATAGGCGGCTTCGCCCACGCCTACGAACACGCGCGAGACCAGCATGAGCACATACGATCCGAAAATGGAACCCGTCACCCCCGTCGCCCCGCTGGCGAGGCTCCAGATAATCACACCAGAACCCACCAGCTTCCAACGCGAAGTGCGATCGGCCAGGTAGCCGAAGACTGGTGCCATCACCATGTAAGAGAGCAAAAACGCCGTCGCCAGCCAGGCAGTCTTCACCTTGTAATCGGACTTTTCCGACACGTAATGGGTTGCGGGGGTTTGCCCCATGGCCTGGTTCGCGGGCAAGTTAGTGGCTGCTGGAACCGGCTCATTAAGCACATGCCGCCGAACTTCGGGTTCCACTGCCGCCAGAACCGAGCGATCGATGTAATTGAACAAATTGATCGTCAGCAGCAATGCCAGGACCCACCAGGAGCCGCGCCCGGCGCGATCGCTCGGACCAGGAGATTCATATGCTAGGATGCTGTCGGCCATGAAGCGTGCCATCATCACGGGCGATTGGATGGTTTGCAAACGCGCAGTCGGCAACTACAACAGACAGCCGGATCCGCTGTGAACCCGACCTCATCGCTCGCAATTTTGATTTGGAAAGGTCATTTTATGAAGTACCCCATTCAATCATTTTTTCCTGTTAACTTGGCGCTGGTCACACTGATATCAATAGTCATTGCCAGCCCGGCCCGCGCCGAGGGTTTGCCCGCTATCAAAATCGGTGAGCTTGATGCATCCATGTTCACGCATTTTTCCGGACCGCAATCTGAAGGAGATGTGAAATTTCGTGAGACCACCAAGGGGGAAAAGTGCACGTTCAGTGTGAATCCGTGGTGGGACGGCCCGGCGCTGCGGCCGCCGGAGAATACGCATTACGCCCTCGAGGTGAAGTTCAAAGACGTTGCTTCAGCGCCGATCGTTTGCTGGACGTATGGCGGGCTGGGGAATGCGGGTGGCCCCACGCAGGTGCATCGCATCGGAGGCCTGCATGATGGCAAGTGGAAAACCGCCATCGTGCCCGTGGGTTGGGATCAAATTTACAAGCATCAGGATAAGGTCACCTTCGGGTTCACCACCGATACGGCAATTCCCGTGGCCGACGTAACGATCCGTCTGGCTACCAAGGAAGATGAGGAACGTTACAACGCCGAAACGCGCGAATGGGTGACGCGTGTGCAGGCGAACGAAGCCAGGTCGCACCCGCTGGCGGTTAAGCCGCGCGCTTTCCTGAAAGCAAAGCCCCCCGCTGCCGGTCCGGTGGCGTTCGTCTGGCCGACGATGGTCTGCCTGATGCAGGATGAGCAACCCAAGGATGAACAGGTCAATGCCCCCAGCAAAATCCGCACTTGCCTGAACATG
>JBBSFP010000112.1:0-7880 GCA_038238625.1 Tepidisphaerales bacterium | reverse complement strand
CAGCGGTGACACGTTGAACAACTTTGCATGTAAGCGGTATCGCGAATGTGATATTCCGCAACCAGTTTACTTCCGTCAAAATCTACCGGGGCCTTCCAGGCCATGTCAGTCGGGCTTACGTCTCGCGGTCGCAAATGCGAAGCGGGCGAGCGATGGCAGTCGAGGCACCAGCTCATGCTTAGTGGTGCCACTTGCTCTACCACATCCATGTGGTCAATGCGGCCATGGCATTCGACGCAGCCAACGCCGTGCGTCACATGAGCCGAATGGTTGAAGTACGCATAATCAGGAAGGTCGTGCACCTTAACCCATTCCATCGGCAGGCCAGTTTGAAAACTTTGTCGAACGGGTTCGAGCCGGGGACTTTCAGTCCGAATCGTGCTGTGGCAATTCATGCAGGTTGCCGTCGGCGGCAATGCGGCAAATGAAGTTTTCTCCACAGTCGTGTGGCAATAGCGACAATCCAATCCCAACTGTCCTGCATGCAACGCATGGCTGTAGGGAACAGGCTGCACCGGAGCATATCCGACCGCCATTGTCTTTGGTCCCGCGCCAAAGCCGACCAATGTCGGAACATAGGCCGCCCCGCCTAACGCCGACATCACCGCTACTGGTAACAGGTAGTTGATCCAGCGTGGAAAGATGAATCGACCAGAGGGCGCGGTGCTGCTGGTGTTAGTTTCAGTGAACGAATTTTGTGATTCGTGGGTCATGTCGAGAGTTGCCAGCCAGAACCTCGAGCCGTGTTGGGCGTGATAATCGCCAACGCTGGCAGTCTGGTCAATCCCTGATGTCTGCGGCATATGGTCGCAGGGATATCACCAGCCCCTCGAACCTTACACTCTGACCGTGGGGCAAGTGCCTATGGTTATTGGAGGGGGGGAAACTTGGCAAGCTTTCGCTGCAAAGAGCGCCGATGCAAACCAAGCCGGCGCGCAGCCATGGAAATGTTGCCGTCGCTGTCGGTGAGAACGCGCTGGATATGTTCCCATTCCACCCGCGCGAGCGTCGGAGCATATGCGGGATCGGCGGCAGAGGAACTAGCGGGGGTGCGCAGGTCGCTACATTCGAAAGCCGCCAGAATTTGTTCGGTGTCGAGCGGCTTTGTCATGTAATTGACCGCCCCCATGCGAACTGCATCGACGGCCGTGGCGATAGAGCCATACCCAGTGAGCACCACGATTTTCATTTGTGGATATCGAGCGAGCAGATGGCGAATTAGATCAAGGCCCGATCCACCGGGCATTCGCAAATCGATGATTGCCGCCTGCGGATTAAATCGAGCTGCGATATCCAGTCCGTCCGCCACAGAACCGGCCCCCTGTGCATCAAGCTTGCGGGCGATTAAAGCTTTGACCAAACGGGTGCGGAAGGCGTTGTCGTCATCAACAACTAAAAAACGTTGCATGTTGGTTTGCAGTGTAACCGGCCAAGCTCAAAGCTCCAGCACGCATCGTGTCCCCACGCCAGGTGCCGATTCAATGGTGAAAGTCGCTGCGCAACGGTCGGCAATTAAATGCACAAGATAAAGGCCAAGCCCCATTCCCTTGCCCGGTTCTTTGGTTGTGAAAAAAGGTTCCCCAACGCGGCGCAGAAGTTCCGGAGACATGCCGCAGCCAGCATCGATCACTTCAAACCGCAGACGTCCAACGGCAGAAATGTTGAGTGTCACCGATTGGGTTGCATCGCAGGCATCGAACGCATTTCTCACCAATACCAGCAACGCTTGTTCAATCGCAACCGAGCCAGGGCAGGCGTTTGCTGTTGATGCATCATATTGAACATTCAAGCGCCGTTGTTCGGCCTCAGAAATGTTTTTTCGCAGTCGCTCGACCAAGTCTCCGATGTTCAACGGTTGCTGAGCAATGTCGTCACATGCGTCAAGTCGCATGCGGCTAAGAATATGCCGGCAGCGGTCCACCTCAAGCCGAATAAGGCGAGCATCATCATGGATCGCCTCGATTGGGCTACCATCGCGTTCCAGTTCCTTGGCAACCACCGCGATAGTGCCCAGCGGGGTGCTCAATTCATGAGCAGCGCCGGCGGCGAGAGTAGTCAGCGCCGCCAGCCGCTCATTGCGCATGGCCCGGTCGCCCATGGCGGCCAGTTCGGTTTCACGCAGCCGCAAAGCTCGACGAACCCGGCCAATAAAGGACGCGGTGAGCGCGCAAACCAATACCAGCGCGAGCCAACTACCGGTCGGCATCACCCATTGCGCAAGGGCGTTCTGCTCGCGAAGCGGAATGTGGATAAAACAGATGACCGCAAAGCACGCTCCCACGGCTGCTACCAGGGTCCACGTCCAGATCGCCTCCAGTACTATGACGCCCATTGCCACATGAACGAGGTACAGCATGGCAAACGGATTGGCTGGTCCTCCGGTGAGGTAAAGGAGCGCGGTCAAGAGCAAGACGTCCAACAGCAATACTGCGGGAACCAGCCAGTTTGGTGGCCGCATCAAGCGCGGCACTAAGACCAGGACGGCGTTGGAGAGCGCGGTAACAGCAATGACGGCGGCGACCCTCAACTGCGGGATTTGAAAATGCAGTCCCCACAACGCGATGCCGCTGGCAAGGAGTTGCCCGAACACTGCGACCCATCGCAGACGAGTGAGCGAGGCTAAAACGATCTGCGGTTCGTGGAGATCAGATGCAATCAACGCCCATCCGGGAGCGGTTGAAGCTGGCGGTGGGGCCAGACCGGCCGCCGCTGAGACGGCCCGAACGATCGTTGTCAACGAGGCTCCTCATAACGCTGAGGATCATCGGAGCTTCCAACGGTTTTCACCATCGTCCTACCACTGGGCCAAAAGGGAAGGAATAGAACAAACGCGATGATCGCCGGTGCGATGCCCGGTGCGAGAGTCCGGGTGACCAGACAGCCGGTCAATGCCAAAACGCCACCAAGGCAAAGCGAGCCCCACACGATCATCATTCCCTTCAGATATCCGCGCGGAGCAACGGGGTGCCCATCGTAGTAGGGCTTGAATATATGACTTCGCCAGAAGATCGCTGCTGGAACAAACGTGATGAGATATGCCATGGCGGCAAGAAACCATCGATTAGCCATCGGGCTGTCAGGGCCGGGTGTGACCACGAGGTAGCGATACAGCATCGCTACGAAAACGATGAAGGGAGCAGTAATAAAAAACAAATATGCCCACCAGGCGTATTTCAGAGCGGCACCGGGCGTCAATTCGCCAGTTGGAATCGCCGTGGGATCGGCGGAACTCATAGAATTAGTCGTAGGAATTTCGTTCGGTTCATTGACGCTTGCCATGAAAGCCTCCGTATTCCCCGACGGGTTACGGGATGCAACACCCGCGCCAGAAGGGCCTGACTCGGTGAATGTTATCGCTTGATGCGGGCACTTCCGCCACCGGTCACATGCAACAATTCTTCATGATCAATTTGGCTGGTATCGCCTCGCGTGCTTTGCAGCAAAGCGCCGTGGGCAGCCCCTAAATCAACTGCCATCTGCGGAGTTTTACCATTCAAAAATGCAAAAGCGAATCCACTGCTGAATCCATCCCCGCCCCCCACGCGATCCTCAATTTCCAGCCCGTCATAGCGGCGGCTCTCGTAAAACTGGCCGTCCGCCCAAAGGATCGCCGACCAGTTATTGACCAAACCACTTTTCACTTCGCGCAATGTCGTGCCAACGAGCTTGATGTTCGGGTATTTTCTAATGACCTTTTCCACCATCCGTTTATAGGCACCGGTGTCGAGCGAGGACAGATGTTCGTCGCTGCCTTTAACCTCAAATCCCAATACCTTCTGGAAATCTTCTTCATTTCCAATGAGACAGTCGATGTGTGGGACCAGTTTCTCGGTCACCTGTTGGGCTTTTGCGCTCGACCACAGTTTGCTTCGAAAATTCAAATCGTAGCTAACGATGGTCCCATTTTGCCGGGCGGCCTGGAGCGCTTCTGCGGTGACAGCAGCACAACCATCGCTGAGCGCTGCGAAAATGCCCCCGGTGTGCAGCCAGCGAACGCCCTCGGAAAAAATCTTGCCGAAGTCGACCATGCCCGGCTGCATATTGGCGGTAGCGGAATGCCCACGATCAAACAGGGTAACACTGGCGCGAACGCCGGTGCCAACTTCAGTGAAGTTCAAACCCACTCGGTCTGACTTACCGACACCATCATATTTTGCTGTTACGACATGCGACGTATCGACTCCGCCCATGCGAGCATGGTTGAAAATGATGCGGCTCAGCAGGTTATCTGGCAGGCGGCTGATAAAACCGGTGCGCATTCCAAGCCGCGCCAAGGCGTACGCGACGTTGTATTCACCGCCACCCACCCACACTTCGAGCAAATTGGAAAACTCGATGCGACCATGTCCTGGTGGGGAGAGGCGCACCATGCACTCTCCCAGAGAGAGGAGGTCATATCGACACGATTTGGCCTCACGGATTTCCATAAAAAAATGGATTGATTATTCAATCGCTGCAAGTTGGGCAGTTAAACAATTAACAATGTAATCAAGGAGTATATTGGCACGAAAAAAGGCCGAACACAACCATGCATTAGCGGTCACGTTTGAGATACTGGGGTGACTGACTGTTTCCGCTTGTGCTGTTTTCGAGCGATACTGATGGCAAGCTGGATCGCCGCGCGCATCGATCCGGGATTGGCACGGCTGCGGCCGACAATATCGAATGCCGTGCCATGATCGGGGCTGGTGCGGATGATGGGTAGCCCCAGCGTCAGGTTTACGGCTTGATCAAAGGCCAACAATTTCATGGGGATTAGCCCCTGATCGTGGTACATCGCCACCACGGCGTCATAATGACCATTGCGCGCTTTGAGGAAGATCGTATCCGGGGGATAGGGCCCAGTGACGTCGATGCCCTGGTCGCGGGCCATCAGGATTGCCGGGGCAATGATGCGCTCTTCTTCATCGCCGAATTGGCCATTCTCACTGGCGTGTGGATTTACGCCGCAGACCGCGATTCGCGGCTTGGGTATGTCGAACCAATCAACAAGGGCTTGCTGAACCAAATCGATGGGTTGGAATACTGCTCCGATATTGAGCCGTCCCCAAAGTCCCATCAAGGGTATGTGAACGGTTGCCAGAACCACCTTAAGTGGCCCGCCGGCGAACATCATCGCATATCGCCGCGAGCCTGTTTTTTCGGCGAAGAGCTCTGTATGTCCGGGATAATTAAACCCCGCGAGCTTCCAACTTTCCTTGGCAATTGGGGCGGTGACTACAGCATCGATCAATTGTTTTTTTGCCGCCTCGATGGCATCGACACAAAAGCGCATCGAGGCGTCTCCCCCCAGCTTGCTCGGGGAGCGCACCGTTGAACCAAGCATCGAAAATTGATCATAGTCCACGACGACCACGTCGTGCGGATAAGAACGAAGGCGGGCATTGTGCTGGTCGCGCCACCAGAAGACGTCAAATTCCGCCAGGTCGGCTGCGTAGTGTAGCAGCTCGTTCATCCCGTAGATGATGTAGCGTGCCTGATGGCGAAGCGCCGGATCCGAGAGAGCTTTGACGATCACTTCCGGGCCAATCCCCGCCGGGTCGCCCATGGTGATGCCGATGATGGGACGATAGTCGGTATCCAAATCGCATTCCTTTGCGTTCAGCCGTGCATCCGATGCAAGTAAGAGACCACGCTTTTGCTCAGAATGTCCACCTCGAGATTATATTGCCAACCTTCGGCGCGGTGCGCCAGCGCTGTCAACATAACCGTGGTGGGAATAAGCGCCACCTCAAAATGATCGCCGTTTAGGTCGGCGATAGTCAAGCTGACCCCATCGATTGCGACGGAACCCCTCGGAATAAGAAACTCACTGAGCGACGCGGGGGCCCGTAAACGGAGACGGGTTTCACACTCGTTATCAGTGCGCTGGACAAGAACCGCCAACCCATCTACATGCCCTTGGACGAAATGTCCATCGATTCGATCACCCACCCGCAGCGCACGCTCGGCATGAACATCATCCCCATTTTTGAGTAGCCCCAGGTTTGTTTTCGATAGTGTCTCAGCGACCGCGTCGAACCCCAGTTCGCCAGGCGAAATCTCGGCAACGGTGAGGCAAACGCCGTTGATCGCGATGCTCTCCCCAACCCTTACGTCATCCCACGGACAGGCGACTGTTAACCTGCGAAAGCGGGGCGTGTGGGCGACGCCAACCACTTTGATACTTCGCTGCACGATCCCTGTGAACATGACGATAAGTATACCCCCGCAAATTCGAGCTGGCGGGGTGAAATAGTTAGTCGTCAAAATTGCGCCGGAGCAAAGTCATGTCCCGAATTCTGAGGACTGCCCTCGGGCGAAGCGCAAATACCAGTCTCGCACAGTGCCGTAAAGCAGAACATCCGAACGATAGGTGAGGCACTGGCTCTCTATTGCAGATTCACTGTGTGGAACAAACCGGCCCAAGCGCATCAAGCGCCCATCACCCGAATCGAGAGGGAGGACATTCTTTTGCGGACGCACGGTAAATCCAAGTTTAAGCCCCTCTTCCATCGCGATTTGAGCAATCACGCGATTCAGTGCTCCATTTGGATAGGCGATCGTTGTTGGCGTTACCCCCGTTAAATGGGTTAGATATGTCTGCGCCCCGGCGATTTGCTGGCGGACTTCATCCGGCGTGTAATTGGTTAGAATCGCATGGCCCGTAGTGTGGTTACCGAGAAACACATAAGGGCTGGAGGCGAACTTTTTTAATTCATCCGAGCGAAAAGGGCGATCAATATCGCCGCGCGGCTTCAGCGCATCAGCCCCGAAACGCTCAATGAGCTTGAGCTCAATTTCCTCCGTCCGAAAATTCTTGAGCGCCAGCGCCTCGATGTAAGCCAGATCGGCGTCGGCACCTTGAGCGAGTCGCTGCCGGTAGAAGACATCCCACCAATAACATTTTTGCTGTTGAACGTGATCGGTGCTGATAAAAAATAGTGCCGGAACTCGGAACTCTTCCAGAACTGGAAGGGCGAGCAGGTTGTTATAGTATCCATCGTCAAACGTAAGCAGGGCAAAACGACCCTCTGGATCAAGCCCCTCGATGGCCTGTTGGGGGGTTACGAATTGGTATCCATGCTTGACGTAATATTCGATCAAGCGTCGAAATTGCGCAACCGTGGTTCGCTCCAACGGGTCGATCATATTCAGGTCCATTTCCTCTTCATTCCTGAAAAGGGCATGGAACAAGAACGTAATTAGTGAATTGCGCTCACGAAACAATGACAAGTAGACGTGCGCGATCGTCACGTCCATGCCCCTTACCAGACGCTGTACCACGCGGGCGATCATTCCTTGAAAACAACCTCTCTGAGGTCACGCCCCAAGCCCAAATTTACAGCGCAATGGCCGGGTCAGACGCATGAGTGCCGGCAAAGGATCAGACCAGTGAAAATATGGAAACGACTGCCGGTGCAGAATACTTCGGAACCATCTTCGGTAAGTCATTTCCCCTTGTCTCCGCAAAACTATGCACGACTGAAAATCTCGAACTGGATCCCACTGTCGTAAGCCGCTTTTGAAGCGATCCATTGCCGGAAGTGGCCTACCGGTGAGCCGATTATACACGAACAGGGCGAGATTGACTCCGCTTCGGGTTACCAGCGAGTCGCTGGCAGTGAATCGGGCGTTGCATTCGATCAGTTTATATTGGTCATCTCGAGGGTCGCGTTTGAATTCGATGTTTGCCAAGCCGCGTAGTTTCACTTTGGAAAATAGACGGTTGGAGATTTCGACCAATTCCGGGATCCAATCGGTTATGTGATAACACGCTCCGCCCATACCGGGTTGATACCGCCGCACCACGCGCTTGGTGAAGTGGAACAACGGTTGGTTATTTTCATCGAGATACGTGAAATAACTGCACAATCGGTCGTCAGGCCCCGGAATTTTCT
>JBBSFP010000111.1:0-7912 GCA_038238625.1 Tepidisphaerales bacterium | reverse complement strand
GCATCAAACGCTCCATCGATCGGGCCAGGGTCCCGTCCCGCATCGCTTCCGGCATCGGGGCCGGGATGGGTTCCCGGCAGTCATTGAGATCAAGTATTAGAAATTTGCTCGCAGCGTTTGCGAGTGCAGGTTCGTGGATCACGTTGCGGGCCAGAGCGGCTCGATGAAGGAAATCAGGATGCGTGCAGAAATATTATCTCGGATCGGTATCAAACCGGTCGCGTTGCTGCTGGCGATGGCATTAACAGGAGCCGCGATCGCTGCGCCACCGGCGCCGCCGGCACCTGATGATGCGCAGAACAACGCCAATCACGGCGGGAATCGCCGAGATCCGCAGGAGATGCGAAAGATGCTCGAAGACCGCGCCAAGGAAATGCTGGGGGCCAGCGATGAAGAATGGAGCGCCCTGCAGCCGCGGATTGAAGCGGTGATGAAGATTCAGGCCCAGCTGCGCGGCAACGGAATGGCGATGTTGTTTCGCCGGAATGCCCAGCCTGCAGCAGCCGCAGGTGCCCCGGCCGACGGGAACAACAACGCTGGTGGTGGCCGGCGCACGGGCGGCGGTGGATTCTTTGGCGAACAGGCGGGCCCCGTTGCCGATGCCGTGAAGCAACTCCAAACTTCGCTCGACAACGAGAAAGCAACGCCGGATGAGATCAAGGCCAAGATGGCGGCCGTTCGTGATTCGCGCGGGAAGTTGAAGACTGACCTGACCAAGGCCCAGGATGAACTCAAAGCGTTGGTCACCAGCCGACAGGAAGCGATTCTGCTGGAACTCGGCGTGTTGGAATAAACCGGGTTTACCTGTGAGCTTTAAGGATGAACCGTTGAATGACATTGTCAGCCAGCTTGTATCGCAATCATTGCTGACCAGCGAGTCGGCCGAGCGTGTGCGTGTTTTGACAGCGGCTGGGAAGCCGTTGGAAGATGCGCTGCGCTCCGTTGATTCGTTGTCTGAAGAGAAGTTGCTGCGCTTCTGGGCGACGGAGTTTAATGTGCCGTTTGTCGAGCTGGAAAAATACACGACCGAACATCCACCTTCCCCGGAGTTATTGAGTCGGTGCCCTGTGCGTGTTTTACTGGATCGCAAGCTGCTTCCGCTTCGCATGGAATCGGATCAAACGATGGTGGTGGCCAGCAGCCGGTTGTTTGATACAACTGGGCAGGATGAGCTGCGGCTGGCGACGGGTCTGGAAGTGCATCCGATGCTGGCGGTAGAGGCCGAGATCGACCGCTGTATCAAGCGCTATTTGGGAATCGGTGCCGACACACTTCAATCCATGGGGGAAAATTCCGACATTGCAGTGGTGGAAGAAAATCGCGACGACGACGACCTCGATCTTACCCACGCGGCACAGGATGCATCGATCATCAAATTCGTGAATCAGGTGATGAGCGAAGCGCTCGAACGCCGGGCAACTGATGTACACGTCGAACCGTTCGAGGATTTGCTGCGAGTGCGCTATCGAATCGACGGGGTGCTACAGGAAGCGAACATACCCGCGCAGGTGCGGCGATTTCAGGCGGCCATTGTTTCACGCCTGAAAATTCTGAGCCATCTGGATATTGCCGAAAAACGCCTGCCCCAGGATGGCCGTATCCGGCTGAAGGTGGGCGGACGGGAAATCGATCTGCGGGTGTCGGTGATACCGATGCTGCATGGCGAAGCGGTGGTGCTGCGAATTCTGGATCGTGGCGATGCGCTACTGGGGCTGGAGCATCTGGGCATGGGTCAGCGCGACCGCACCGCCTTTGAGCGCGTGCTTGATTTACCGCATGGAATTGTGCTGGTAACCGGGCCGACCGGCAGCGGTAAAACCACGACGCTGTACGCGGGCTTATCCAAGATCAACGACATTGAACGGAAGATCATCACGATTGAAGATCCAGTGGAATACCAGCTTCGGGGCATCAACCAGATCCAGGTGAATGCCAAGAGCGGGCTTGATTTTGCCCGGGGGCTGCGCGCCATTTTAAGGCATGATCCTGACGTGGTGCTGATCGGCGAAATTCGAGATCGCGAGACGGCGGATATAGCCGTGCAGGCCTCGCTGACCGGTCACTTGGTATTTAGCACGTTGCACACCAACGATGCGCCCGGGGCAACCACGCGGTTGATCGACATGGGCATTGAGCCTTACCTGGTGGCATCGTCACTGGAACTGGTGTTGGCGCAGCGGCTGGTGCGATTGATCTGCAAAGAATGCCGCGAGCCAGTGCCCGAGCGCGATCTTGACATGATGCGGGCGGAGTATGGCGCGCAGCTACCGGAGGTGGTGTGGCACGGACGCGGATGCCGAGTGTGTCAGGGATCGGGCTTCCGCGGGCGGCAGGGAGTTTTTGAAATGATGCCAGTGACTGAAGAGATTCGTGGACAGGTTCTGGAGCGTGCTTCCAGCGGCGAAATTCGCAAGCTGGCGGTAGAGCAGGGGATGAGTAGTTTGCGTGATGATGGCTGGCGACTGATCGCCGAGGGCCGTACCACGCTGGAGGAAGTGATCCGCGTCACCAAAGACGAAACCATGGGCGTTACGTCTGCCATTCGAAACGTGACGCTAGCCAAATGAGATATGGCCCTTCCGAACGCATTGAGCGAAACAGAGCTGGAGCTTTTTGCCTTATGTCCGTTTTTGATTACACCGCTTTGCAAACCGATGGCCGTCCGACCAGCGGCACGCTGGATGCTGCCAACCGCGCCGCGGCCATCGCGCAGGTGCTGGCGCGAGGATTGCACCCGGTGAAGATCAATGAGGCCCCGGTTAATGGTAATGCACACCAAAAAAATAACGCCCGTCCGGCTGGTAACGACGCACATCAGGGGAACATTGGCCGCCCGAATGGCACCGGCCGCGCGTCGATCGATAAATTCGGACGCCGGGGAAAATCCGAGGATGTAAAACCGCCAGCCCTGGTGGTGGTGGATGGGGGGACGCGCGTTCCCGCCAGGGCGGTGGAAAGCTTCACGCGTGAATTATCCAGCCTGCTGAGCGGTGGCGTTTCGCTGGCTCGGGCGCTGTCGCTGCTGCGGCGCGAAGCATCCAACCCGGTTTCCAAAGCTGTGTGGTCGAAGGTGCACGAAGACGTAGTAGGGGGAACTTCGCTGGCCGATGCGCTGAACCGTTTTCCGCGCACTTTTTCTGGGGTTTATGTGGCCATGGTGCGGGCCGGTGAGGCGGGTGGATTTCTTGATGTCGTGCTGCAGCAGATCGCCGACTTTCGGACGCGCGAGGCCGATCTCAAAGGCAAGGTGAAGGCGGCGATGGTATACCCCATTATCCTGGCGATTTTGGCGGTGGGCGTGTTGATTTTTCTGCTGACGTTTTTCATCCCGCGCTTTCGGAAGGTCTTCGCTAATTTTGGCGCTCAACTCCCTGATTTGACGCTGGCAATCATCGGAATTTCAGAGTTCGTCAAGCGGTATGGGCTGTTCCTGGCGATCGGTTTGGTGGTCGGCATTATGCTGATCCGACAAGGATTAAAAACCGACGCCGGGCAGCGGGTTAAAGAGCGCCTGCTACTGGGCACACCGCTGCTGGGAACCATCGTAGCGCAGTTTGCGCTGGTGCGGTTCTGCCGAATGTTAGGGACCCTCATCGGCGCTGGTGTACCGTTGGTGGCTTCGCTTAGAACCGCGCGGCAGGCGATTGGAAATCTGACCCTGTCGGACACGATTTCACACTCCATCGAACAAGTGCAGCGCGGCGAAGCGCTGAGCCGAAGCCTTGGAAATAATCCCAAACTTTTTACGCCATCGGTCGTTGAAATGATTGCAGTGGCCGAGGAAACCGCTCGGCTGGACAAAGAGCTGGTGCGCCTGGCGAGTACCTATGAGAGCGATCTGGATCGGCAGCTTCGCATGCTGGTATCGATCGCGGAGCCGGTGATGTTATTCCTGATGGCCGCCCTGATTGGCACCGTGGTAATCGGGATGTTGCTACCAATTTTCAATTTGTGGGACACCGTTAAATGACGAGAACCCCAACGACGGAATTCAACCAACAGGAGCAGAAAATGAGATATCGAGTTCAACCCAATAGGAAGATTCGTGCGCGGACGGCTTTTACCCTGATCGAGTTGCTGCTGGTGCTGATTATTTTGGGGCTGCTGGCTGCGGTGGTGGTACCCAAACTTACGGGCACCAGCCAGCGGGCCAGCGAGAAAACCTGTCAATCGTCGGTGGCAAACCTCGCCGGCGCAATCAATCGTTTTGAGCAGGACACCGGCCGCTTTCCCACCAATGACGAAGGGATTCGCGCCCTTTATCAAAAGCCCACCGCTGCCGTGCGCGAATGGAACGGACCCTATATCGAACAAAGTGATCTGAACGATCCATGGACCCATCAGTTTCTGTATCAGAATCCCGGCACGCACAACACTGCGGGGTTCGACCTATACAGTGCCGGCCCGGATGGACAGCCGGGAACGGCCGACGACATCGGCAACTGGAAGTGATGACTCATGCGGATTGACCTTTTACATCTTCATCGCCATCGCTCTGGTTTCACCTTACTGGAACTGTTGCTGGTACTGCTGCTGCTGAGCCTCATTACGGCGATGGTGACGCCGCAGCTGCGCAATTTTGCGCATGGGCGGGATTTGGGTTTCACTTCGACGGAGCTGGTTTCGCTGGCCAACTATGGCCGCACGCAGTCAATCGCGGAGGGTCGCCGCTATCGGTTGAACGTTGACCAGCAAAACCAGGTCTTTTGGTTAACGGCACAGAGCGGCGCATCTGCCCAGGGACTGCAGACGGAATGGGGCCAGCGCATTTATGCGCCTGGCACGATTCGCATTGAAACAAAGTTGCCGACACACGAAGACGGCCAGTACATCACATTTTTCCCCAATGGGCGATGCGAGCCGGCCAGCATTCGCTTGACCCTCGAAAACGGAAATGTCGCAGTGGTGGGCAGCCTGTCGGCGACAGAGACGTTTCATGTGTTATCGCCACAGGAGGTTGAGCAATGAAACATCAGCACCCTGGTTCCCAGGGGTTTACGTTGATCGAAGTGCTGGCGGCGCTGCTGCTGATTGGCATCGTGTTGCCGGTGGCGATGCAGGGTGTTTCCATTGCCACGCGCACCGCCACGCTAGCGAGGCAGAAATCGGAAGCGGCGTCCATGGCACAGTCGAAGCTCAACGAACTGCTCGCATCGGGCAATGTGGAATCAGGCCCTCAAGCCGGTGATTTTGCTGAAGACGGCGCGCCGGAATTCAGTTGGAAAGCGACCATCGATCCCTGGAGCGATCCTAACGCGCTGGTGGCCAACTCCAGCACCGCAACCATCAATCAAATTTCAGTGACCGTGATCTGGCGATTTGGGACGCAGGATCGATCGGTGATGGTCTCGACGCTGGTTTATCCCAACAGCAATAACCCCAGTGTTTTTTCCGGTAGCAAATAAATCAATGAGACAGCCCCTTTATTTGCGATGTGTAACCCGTATCGGTGGCTTCACGCTGCTGGAGCTGATCATTTCCATCGCGATCGTGGCGATTGTTTCGGTGTCGCTGTTTGCCAGTTTGAATGTGGCGATCAAGGCGCGGCAGGGGAGTGAAGAAATTCTGCAGGCGACCCGTGATGCATCGGTGGCATTGGACTTCTTGCAGAGCGATCTGGAAGCCGCGCTACCGCCGGGCAAGAATGATTTGTCCGCCACTGATAATGCCACTCCGCAGACGGTAGGCATATTCGATGGGTCGAGCACTGTTTCCGACAACGGGTTTCGAAACGACCACCTGATTTTTTCGGCAACTGTGAATGGACCCGCTCATGATGCCGGTGATGCGGATGTAAAGCTGGTGGAGCTGATGATCAAGCAACCCGATAATCCCTCACTCGGCCGAGAGCCGTATCTCTTGCGACGGGTCACCAGCGCCCTGGTGAACAGTCCCCCGCCGCAAGCGGATGAGGAAATTATTAGTCGGCGAATCCAAGGGTTTTCACTGCGTTATTGGGATGGCGGCCAATGGCAGGACAGTTGGGATTCCAGCGAGCAAAACAACATAAATCCGGCGGCGGTGGAGGTGACGCTCGATCTGCAGCCCCCCCCCGGGCGGCCAGGATTGCGTGCGCATTGTCGTCGGGTTGTTTCATTATCAACTGCTGTTCCACAGACCGATAGCACGGGTCTTGGAGATCCTGGAAGCGTGCCCGGGCGCTAAATATCGATGCCGAAAGTGATCGCTCAATTTCCACCGCGCCGCCGCGGCATTATCTTCATCACGACGATGTGGGTGGTGCTGATCTTGAGCG
The DNA here is from genome assembly GCA_038238625.1 of Tepidisphaerales bacterium. Taxonomy (GTDB): domain Bacteria; phylum Planctomycetota; class Phycisphaerae; order Tepidisphaerales; family Tepidisphaeraceae; genus JBBSFP01. The sequence continues at coordinate 1,656 of JBBSFP010000111.1, read as the reverse complement.
CGCTGGTTTTGGTGTACGCGCGCGCCGCTGGCGTGGAAGCGCAGGCGGCTGCCAACCGGGTTTCCGATGCGCAAGCGGCGGCCGCCGAGAAGGCAGGGGAGCAATTCGTGCTTTCGCAGCTGGACGGTTCCAATGGTGACGCCGTAAAGCTCACGGCCATTCAGGGGCAGCAGTTGCAAGTCGGGGACGGTTATTTCTGGCTCATTCGGCCATCGATGGATGATGCTCAGCATCAGACCTATGACTTTGGACTCATTGATGAATGTGCCAAGGTGAATGTGAATATTGCGCCGCCGCCCTTGCTGGCCAAGCTTCCTTTCACCGGCGGGGATGAGGCATCGACGGTTTCGGATTCCATCTTCGATTGGCGCAGCCCAGTGCGGTCGGCATCGCCCGATGGCGCGGAGAGCGATTTTTATTCCAGTCTCAAGCCGCCCTACCAATGCAAGAATGGTCCGCTCGAAACCACCGAAGAGCTGCTGCTGGTGAAGGGTGTGACGCCGCAGGTGATGTATGGGGCGGATCTCAATCGCAATGGGGTGCTGGAGGACGGCGAGCAGCAGGAAGTCGGCACGCCGGGTAACGCACAGACCGGGGCGCTCAACACGGCTTTTAACGGGTCTGATGCGTCACTGGGCCTGTGGCCCTACGTAACCATCTACAGCAAAGAGCCGGTGCTGACCGCCGACGGCAAGCCACGCATCAACATCAATACCAGCGTGGCCAATCTTCAGGTGCGCAATGTTTTCAAGGGGATTCTGCCGGCGAATAAGTTGGCCGCTGTGGAAGCGGCAATCACCGCGTCGCAAAAAGGGCCGGGTACGGAGCGCGGTCCGCGGCAGTTCAGCAGCACGCTGCAACTTTTTTATGATGCAAATCTGACAACGCAGGAGTTTGATCAGATCAGTGATTTGATCACTACGCGGCGGGGCAAGACGGCCAGCGGGTTGATTAACATCAATACCGCGCCGCGCGCCGTGATCGCGGCTCTGCCGGGGTTACAGGCCAGTGATGCAGATGCCCTGATTGCAAAACGACAAGCCGCCAACTCGCTCGACAGCATCGCCTGGATCACTGAAGCGCTGCCGCGCGAGAAGGCGCTGGCGATCGCGCCGCTGGTTACCAGTAGGTCATTTCAATATGGGGCCGACGTCGTTGGCGTGAGCGGTGATGGCCGCTCATTCAAAAGGGTGTGGATCGTCGTTGACACGACCACAAGTCCCGCATCGATCGTGTACCGTCGGGATTTGGGGATGCTGGGCTGGCCGCTCGATCCCGCCGTCCGCCAATCCATGCGCCGCGGTGATGGGCCGGGCGCACTGCGCAGCGGGGTAATAGGTTTGTGATCTCGATGAAGAACCTAAGTGGAACAATGCTCGGTTTGGCCATCGGTGAGCGCAGCTTGCTCGCTGCAGAAATATCCGCGCTCGGCCGCGGAACCACGCGGCGGCTGCAAGCCAGCCATCTGGCGGAGTTCAAATACCCCGAAGGTATTTCATTCGATACACCACAGGCACTAGGCGAAGCGCTCAAGCAGTTTCTCCGCCTGGAAAAATTTTCCACCAACCTGGCGGTTGTCGGACTGCCCGCCAAATGGCTGATGGTGCGCCCGCGGCAGATTCCGGCAGTGGCCGATGAATTGGCTACTGATGTCAT
>JBBSFP010000110.1:0-7978 GCA_038238625.1 Tepidisphaerales bacterium | reverse complement strand
TGGCGCTCGCCAACGTTGATGACGGGGGTGCGGAAACTACCGGCCTCGATGATGCCGCTTGAGCTGTTACCGATGATAAATGCAGCTTCGCCCAACAATCCCAGGTAGTCGCATCGCGGTAAATTTCGAAATTTTCGGCTGCGGTCGTCGCTTAAATCCCATGCGGCGATGATACCGCACGCACCGGGGTCATTGTTCGGATAGACCACAGATGCATTGCGAACGCCGGCGGCAAAGGTATTGGTCAATAACATGTGCGCGCGTCGTTGTTCGAGGCGGTGATCGGGTGACGTGGGATGAAGTACCACCAGAGCAAAATCGCGGGGAAGAAGTTCCGGATATTTCTTTCGCAACTGGGCAGCAGGTGTGGCCATTGCAGTGATCTGCTCCACGCCCGGGGAGCCAATGCGATAGATGTGTTTGGCGGATTCCCCCAGGCGGCGCAGCCGATCCGCGCTACTAGACGTGGCGGGAAAATGGATATAGGCGAGCTTGCTGATGGCATGCCTGAGCGTGTCATCTATCTGGCCCATGGCGCGATCACCACCATGCACATGGGCAACGACACGGCCGCTGATCTGTCCTGCCGCAGCGGCAGCGAAGGCTTCCACGCGATCTCCAACGATGAGCACGATGTCAGTTTCGAGTTCCTCCAGTGCTGTTGCAATGTCCGCCATTGCTCGACCGGTATATCGTGCGACATCGGTCGGTGAGGCATGCAACTCAGGCCAATCAACGATGCGATCGATTCTGAACCCAGCGGAGCGGATGTCGTCAATGGTGTGACCAAGACTTGCGTTCAGATGGGCCGCGGTCGCAATGATCTGCAATTGCAATCCAGGGTGAGCGGCGATGGTGCGCAGCGAATGCTCCATCAAACCCCAGTCCGCACGCGTGCCTGTTACATAACACACACGTCGACGCTTGGGCGCTGCACCACTCATGCAGCGTCGCCCAGCATTTCCCATTGAAGCAGCGTGCCGGCCTCCAGCGGCTTTAAGATCTGCATTCCCAGCACCCGCGCGCTTTGGGCCGCCGAAATTCCGGTGCCGGGGCGTTGGACGGTGAGGTGTTCCTCGCGCAAACAATCGCCTGGCTGCAGGTTGCGGACCAATACCAAGCTTTGTCGGCTGACGCGGCGGACGTCGTGTTCGATGTCCAGAACTCGCTTACCGGGCTTACCGCGCAGCCGCTCGGCGGCGCGAATCAGCTTCACGTATTGTGCAAACTGCTCTGGATCTGCACTACAGGCGTGATCAGGGCCCGGCGCGGCCCTGTCGTGAGTGAGATGCTTTTCCACGATCACCGCCCCCGCCGCCACCGCCATGGCGCCGCTAAAGGGTTCCATCGTGTGATCTGAAAAGCCGATGGGTACCTTGTAACGCAACGCCAGTTCGGCAATCCAACAGAGGTTCGCTTCATAGTCGGGCGTGGGATAACTACTGATGCAGTGCAGCAAAGTGAATGACACCGACCAGCCGCGCAACCAGTCGACGGTGCGGTCGATCTCGTCAAGCGTGGCAGCGCCGGTAGAAAGCAAAAGCGGCTTACCCGACTGCGCGGCGCGCATCAGCAGCGGCCGATTCACCAAATCGGGCGATGCGATCTTAATGGCCGGCAGCGACAGTGAATCGATGGTTGTGACATCACTTAACGAAAATGGGGTTGCCAGAGGAATCATGTGGCGATCAACGATCGCATCCACAATTTTACGCAGGTCGGATTCGGGTAACTGATACACTTGCAACATTGCGGCGGGATCGACGGCACCAGTGGACTGTTTTTGATAAGTGGCAAACTCGGTGGCTGGATGCAGCAGTGCCTGCGCGCTGAAGATCTGCAGCTTCACCGCATCCGCGGCCGCCGTGGCTGCCGCATCAACCAGCTCCAGCGCGCGGGAGCAGGAGCCATCATGGTTGACACCGATCTCGGCGATGACGAAGGTCGGTTCACCCGCTGCAAGCGATCTACCGGAAACGTTCACGCCGCACATGCGGATTTCCTTTCACCCTGATCGCGGAGCACGGCCTCGGCCCAATAAAGATCGCGCTGTTGGTCGATCTCAACCGTCGCGCCCGCCTCTGTAATGATGCCGCGCCGGTCCTGGCCAAAAAATGCGTGCGGGTCGTCTCTTTTGGATTCCCCTCGCAGCATCGATTCGCGAGAAACTGCGACTACTGCCCCATCGTGCAGATAAATTTCACTGAGATCCTGTCGGCGATGAATGCTGTTGGCCTGCAAGGGTTGCACGCGGTCTCCCGACAGGGTGGACATCCACGCGGGGTGCCATTTACCAACGGGACAAAAGCTCCGTACCGAGTCGCAGCCGGAGGTTTCCAGGTGTTCTACCGCACGATCGATGGCATGGATTGGCCGCACGGGGACATTCCCGTAAAGCACTACCAGCGCATCGGCGCGAAACGCGCCGCTTTGCTCGACGGATCGCAACGCGTGAAGCATTACGTCCTGTACAGAGGCGTCAGCAGTCGCAAGCTCGGGCGGGCGGGAGATCGTTTGCAAGTGCCGGTTACGTCCTAGTTCCAATACATCACGACAATCACTGGACACGACGATCCGCGTCAGACGCGTAGCGGCTACGGCATGATCAATGGTGTAGTCGATCACCGGCTTGCCAAGCAAAGGCAGCAAATGCTTGTTACGCAAACCCACACTGCCTGCGCGGGCGAGAATAACGGCTAAGACGTGATAATTCATTACTGATCCTCGATCATCAGGGACGGTGCCACTCGCGACAACCAGCACAGAGGGAATGCTGATTCCATTGACCGTTTCTATGCGCTTGGCGCAGCGGGTTTAGATTGACGCTCCATGCGTCGGCGAGGCGGGTCTGCCCTACCTGGCCGATCGGATGATGCCCGTGAATATCCTGCTCGCAGGCGACCATTGCACCATTGCACAGAATGTGCATGCGCCGCTGTAACCTGTGACATGGCACCCGCCGCGTGGGACTCATGTCGGCAACAGCACAATCATCATGGGCCGCAAAATGGCTGGGTCCGGCGATGACGGCGCTACCCAATGCGGTAAGCCATTGGTCATACCAAGCTTCCATTTCAGCGAGATTCTGCCGACATTTAACAAATTTGGGAACAATGATCGGTACGCCCCCCCGCCCTGCCTGGCGATGGGTGAGCAAATTCTTCAAGTTCTCAACCACTTCGAGCAAGCCGTCGATCCCCATCACGCTGCGATAAGTCGCGGACGATGTTGCAGGAATATGGACGCTCAGTATGTCGATGGGGGAACTAGCCAATGCCTGCAACTGAGCAGTTTCCAGCCGCAATAGATCGGTCTCAACATGGATCGCGTTTATCCCTGCAGCGCGAGCAAGATGGACGATCTCTAGAAAATAGTCCGAGGCCAACGGATCGCCGATGCCGCTCAACGTGAGGCGCAAATCATCGATTTGTCCCAATTCCTGAAAGAGCGATTGCCATCGAGCCGGGGGTAACGGACTTCGAGAAATCTTTTGGCTGGGCAAAAAAATGGGAGTCGAATGTCGCTCAACGTTGATCTCCAGGGAGACATCGCGTGGCGATCGATAAACTGTTTCATCACGGCTAAAGCGTTCAACCATTAATTCGGTGGAACCAAGGTGCCCGGCTGCGTCGTCACCGCAATGGGGATTGAGTGGTAGGGCATGACGTTCCATGGACGCGATTTGTCGATCGGAATCAAGCATGAAGCGATGTGCAGTGCGCGCCAGAGATGCGGCGACGGATACGCAGGCGTCGCCACCGAGCGGGTCTGGCATGGGGGAAGCCGGAAGGTAGTGCAGATATCGCCCGATATGCGTGTTTTGGCTAGCGATCTGTTGAAGCAGACCAATCCGCAACAGTGGCGCGCTTAATCCGGGCGCGGCAGGCATAAAGAAGAAACCCTGCTTCGGGTACCCATCGGCATGAAGGATGGTGGCATCCAGCAGGTTTGGGTCAATGAGTCCAGCGGCCGGGTCGACCAGCAAAATTGCCTCACATTCAAGTTGTTGGGCAATCTCCAGCATCCAGGGAGCATGGAAGCCGCGATCAAAACTGCAAGTGCTAAGCAATCCACCACGCCAACCATCGGACCACTTGCCAGCGGTTGCCACGGCTTCAACGGGAGGTAAAGTGCCACGCGGGCCCTTGGGCAGCACATAGGCACAGCATTCTTCAACGATCGGCTGTACGGCTGATTTTTGATCTTCCCAGCAGAGAACCGAAATGGTTTTTATGCGGCTGGCATGGGCCAAACGCTGTAGCGTCCGACGCAAAACTGGTTGACCACGGAACCGCCGGGAAGCGCTGTCAAGTCTGCCAAAAGGTTCGTGCAGCATCGACAGAATTGCTGATACCCGCATGAGCGGCCGCGGTTCGCGTTTGTCAATCAGCAAATCGGCAGAGTTGCTGAGACGAGCGCCGCCGGTGTCGGAAACATCATTTCCGAGGAGGGTCATGCTGCCGCCTTTATCTCGCGACCTTGCCGGGGTTCCCAGAGCGACAGGGATTCGATTACTTCACGGGTCAGCGTGCGAAATCCAATGCACGCTTCGATGATTCCCCGGACATTTTCCATGTCGCGCTCCACCTGACGCCGCTGTTTTTGTTCACCCGTGAGTCTCGCTGCGGCGATCTGGCGGTCGTGTTTGAACCGTTGCAGTTCTGTGGTCTGGGTAATCTGAATAATCAGCTCATAACAATCAGTCAGCTCGTCCATGCGGGCACGAAGCCGGTCGATGCGGGCGATCACACGATTGACACGCGCCTGGTCTGCCAGGTGTTCGTTAACCTCCTCCAGCAGCGGCAGCGTATCCCGGCAGATCCGCTCGATTATTTGAGCCTCTTCAATGCGATTTTGCAGGCACTGCAAACAATCAGATAGACCATCGGTCTTTAGCCCCGGATGGTCCTGGGGTGCATCGGGGATCACCCTCGTGCAATATTGGTGCAATGCCGTCGCAAGCGCCATGGGGATGGTGCCTCGCTTCAGCGCTCCGCCCTCGGTGGCATCAATGATCCGTGCCTGGCTGCGAGTGAAATCCCGCTCGAATTGTTGCAGATAAGTAAAGAGTCTTTCTTCGGTGTACATGGGGCGCCCCTGGTGATCGGGGATTCGTCGCAGCAGCTTGCGATCACGCACGATCTGTTCCCACTGCTTCATTTCGACGGTGCAGAATGGACTGAGCTCCGGACGCCACACATCTTCATAACTGGTGCCCGGCGCGTAGCAAAGCCCATCGCTAAAACCCAGGTCTTGACCCACTAAAATAATCGGATCACACCCGACGAACTGGGCTAGCGAAAATGCGAGATGCGCTACCGTCGCTCCGGCTGGAAGGCGCGCACGATTAAGGTGCATTTCGCGGAGCATTTTCTCTGCAAACTCGTTGCCCAGGAGTGTCAAGGGGCCGGGATTAAGTTGGAAAATCTTATTCGTGGCCTTGGGTTCCGCGACCAATTCGGTCTTCAGCGTCGGCGGGAGTCTTTCAAAGAAGCGGGTACAGATGTCATGGTAGTCAAGCGATGTGACATAGTTCGGTTCGATGCCCAGTTCCAAAAGTGGCTGCAACGTGGTTTGCACGGCAACAATCACTGCATGACCGACGGCTTTCTTCAGCAGGTGTTTGTTCTTCCGCAATGACGGACCCGCAGAAACGATAATTGCCGGTTCGCCCTTGTGGCGATCGCGGAGCCGTTCGATCCCCGGTGCAGAGGCGTACCACCCTAAGTTGCGCGCAACATTTTCCGCCGTACGCCGACCGTTTAGGACAAGTGTGGCCAGCGAGGTCCGGCAGTAGGAGGCAAATTCCTCCACATATTGCTTCATCCGCTGATGAAATTCTGGCTGCAGTTGCAAGCTGGGTGAATGATCGATCGAGACTGTCCCAAGTCCGACGACGCTTGAGTGGCTCTCGATGCGGCGTAGAAAATCGGGTTTGTCATCACGGTAAAAAAACAAAACCCGCCGGCTTTCGATCAGCCGCGAGATGTCGCGGTTCAGCAACAGGGTTCTGACCAGCAGAATGTCCGGCTCAAAGACACTAAATAGCGCCTCCTCTCCGCAACGGTCAAAGAGCTGCTCAAGGTGATAGCCGAGGCCGAGGCCATGCAGGTAAAAGAATGTCGTGTTTTCGACAACAACGCCATCGATAAGACGCCGCGCTTCTTCGATCGGTTGATATCGACTATGTAAATAGATCGCACGGCCAGCATCGCCGGCGAGGCAAAGCGTCGGCGGGCCAGCCTTGGATGGCTCCGTGGGGTAGCTGCTTTCAAGCGATTCTACTTGACGCGCCAGGATTGGATCGGCGGCCCACAGAGCTGCAAGGTTCGCCAGGTAGGGTGCATCGTTGGGCAACACGGCCGCGCGACCGTCGTCGCGTTGCGGATTCGCCGTTGGTGGAGATGCTCCCTGAATCATGATTGAGGCCAAGGATTGCGGCCCCTACAGTTATCGGACGAAACCACCCAATCCCTGCAATCTGCGCGAGGCACCTCCCATGTACGCACAAGAACTGCTCTTTGATACTCCGATCTGGTTAATGCTAACCTTGACGATCACGGCACTTGGGCTGATCGCCACGGCAATATCTCGCCAGGACAAGCGACTGAAATGGGCCGGAATAGTGTTGTTGGTGATCACAATTACGCTAGGAATCACCAGCCGCTTGGTAGAAACCGATGCGAAAAAAGTTGACCGTGCCACGCGCGCTTTACTGAATGCCGTGTTGGCACGGGATGGGCCGAGCATGAAGGAAGTGATGGACGCCCGCTGCGCTTTGGGACCGCTCAATCGCGAGCAGATTATTGATCTCGCGAAGCGCTCGGCGGAGGACCTCGAGCTGATGGGCGTTCACCTGGATTCGCTGGATTTCACGAAGCAGGGGCCGCTTGTGATCGTCTGCACGATGCAGGTGACCAGTCACCAAAAAGGCGGATTGGGCGGGATGACCGAGACGATGCCTACGACCTGGGAAATGCGCTGGGTGAAAGCAGGCGATGGATGGAAGCTACAGGTAGTGAAACCTTTGAAACTATTTAATCAGAATGGAGCGATGATCGACCAATATATCGCGAGCCATTATTTGAGCCGCAGCATTCTCCCCCCCGCAATATGAGAATTGCAGAAGTGGATTTATCGGTGCAATTCGGCCCACACCAATGCGAGATCGACGTAGACATGGACCGTGACAGATCCGTCGGCGTTGTAACTGGTGCGCCCAATTCGGGTCACAACCATTGCACGATCAATCGCAACGCGGATTTGTTCATCACGGGCGGCGGCCGCGCCGAGTGTAAGTTCTGCATCCAGCGGGAGCGTTTCGAGCCGAGAACGCAGTTTAGCGATCGCTTCAGCTTCTGCATCTCGGGCGGCAATCAAGCGTGGGGCGCGACTTCGCACAGTGGATTCCGCATCAAGTTGGTCCACGGCCCACTGCGGGGCGCGTCGGGGAAGTCGCACGACCTGTGCCCGAGCAGCGGCAGGCCCACCCGCCGCCGCAGAGCCGCTGGTCGAAACAAGTGCGCGAGCGAACCGGTCGCGGAGCCGTGTGAGTTCTACAGGGGGGGGCAGTTGGATTCCTTTTTGATCGACCGTCGCCTGACATAAGGCATCAACCAATTCCCCGCTGGTTACCGCCAAGGTCACCTCCGCCTGCATGTCGTCGCGCAATCGCAAACGCGTAACGGGGCGGGCGGCCAGGTAACTCGCCAGTGATTTTTTCACAGCCGGCACCGCGAGGGCGTCGGCGACAGTTTGCCGGGAGTCGAGATCAATAGGGCCAATGTCATCAAGGATGTGATTGACTGCATCCTGACGTGCCGCCGCAATGGCTCTGTCACGAACATCATCGGGTATGGTGCGCCATGCCTGGGGTATATCCTGATGGTGGAGCCCCAGCGCCGGTGTCGCCGTCGAACTGCCAACGGAAACAAATGAACGACGGTGCCAATCGGCAATGTTGCGATGAATTTCGACG
>JBBSFP010000109.1:0-7982 GCA_038238625.1 Tepidisphaerales bacterium | reverse complement strand
TGTTTGTTTTACGCACAGCCGTGGCGAACGCACTTTCTGAAAGATGCACGGGGTGTCGCACCTCTGCATCTGCCAACCTACGGTGCTCGATCGATCGTGCTATGTCTGGCAGAAATTGATGCAGGGATCCGCCGCGGTGCACGTTCATCATCTGGGCCCCCAGGCATATCCCAAGCGCCGGGAATCGACGCCGATCAATTTCCGCGAGCAACGCCAATTCGAACCGCTGACGATCCGAGTTCAGCGGGCGGGCGCGCGGATGGCGAGTTTGATTAAACAGCGCCGGATCAAGGTCATCACCCCCAGTAAGCAACACGGCATCGAGCCGATCAATCAGCTCACCCACCAACGCCGTGTCGATCATGTAGGGCAGCACCACCGGAATTCCACCGGCCATTTCGATGGCGGACGCGTAGTCATAATTGAGTTTGTATCGCCCGCGATCATCCAGGAAATCGCAGGTGATTCCGATCAAAGGTCGACGGAGTACACCCACGTTCATCCCTCGAACGTCTCGATTTTCTTTTTGCCGGATTTCTTGCGTTCGTTTTCCGTCAGCGCTTCCTTGCGGATGCGAATGCTGCTGGGCGTCGCTTCCACCAGCTCATCATCTTCAATGTATTCCAGGGCCTGCTCCAGCGTCATCTTCCGCGCGGGCTTGAGGATGACGTTTTCATCGCTGGAGGTGGTCCGCATGTTGGACAATTTCTTGGCGGTCGTTGGGTTGACCACCATGTCACTGTCGCGTGCATTCTCAGCGACAATCTGGCCTTCGTAAACCGGGTCGCCCGGCGTTACGAACATCACCCCACGGTCCTGTAGGTTATTCAGAGCAAAAGAATTCACGCTTCCGTTGCAATTGGAAACCATCACCCCATTGAGGCGGCCCGGCACATCCCCGCGCCTGGGGGCATACTCGTGAAAGTTGTGATGCATAATTGCCTCCCCCTGCGTGGCCGTGAGCATGCGGGTGCGCAAACCAATCAGGCCGCGCGCGGGAATGGTAAATTCAAGGTGGACCTGCCCGGCGCGATTGTCCATCCGCACCAATTCTCCCTTGCGGTTTCCTACCAGCTCCATCACCGAGCCCAGGTTCCGCTCCGGTACTTCCACCACCAGGTATTCCACCGGCTCGAGCACCTCGCCATTGGCAGGGTCGCGGCGCATGATCACGCTGGGCTTGGATATCGAAAGCTCATATCCCTCGCGTCGCATGTTTTCAATCAAAATACCCAGGTGCAGCAGGCCACGACCGGATACTTTGAACGCATCCTTCTTATCGGTTTCCTCTACCTTCAATGCGACGTTGCTTTCCAACTCCTTATCCAGACGCTCGCGCAGATTACGGCTGGTCACATACTTGCCTTCCTTGCCCACGAAAGGTGAATCATTCACGCTGAACATCATTGTCAGCGTCGGGGGTTCGATCTCGGTGACCTCCAGTGGCTGCGGGTTAAGCAGATCACAGATACTGTCACCAATATCGACTGATTCCAGCCCGATCAGAGCGACAATGTCCCCCGCCTCAGCCTGATCGACGTTTTTTCGACCCAGGCCATCGAATACCTGTAACTGCTGCACTTTGGATTTTTCGTTCTTGCCATCGCGCTTGACGACCGTTACCTGTTGCCCACTGCGAATCACGCCGTTGTAGATTCGACCGATGCCAATGCGACCCACGTAATCGTTGTACTGCATGGAGGTAATGCGAATCTGCAGCCCCTTCTCGGCATCGCCATGCGGAGCGGGAATGTGCTTGATGATCGCCTCAAAAACCGGGCGGATATCCAGCCCCGGTTCTTCGATTTTCCAACTGGCAGTCCCCGCCCGACCCGATGCGTAGATCACCGGAAAATCAAGCGTTTCGTCATCGGCCCCGAGTTCGACGAACAGATCGAACACCTCGTTGAGCACCTCATCGGCGCGCGCATCGGGACGGTCAATCTTGTTGATCACCACAACAGGTCGCAACTCATTTTGAAACGCTTTTTTCAAAACGAAGCGTGTCTGCGGCATTGGGCCCTCGGCAGCATCCACCAGCAGAAATACCCCGTCGGCCATGCTCAAAACGCGCTCCACTTCCCCACCGAAATCAGCATGCCCCGGTGTGTCGATGAGGTTGATTTTCACCATCTGCGACGTCATCGGATCGACAAAGGCGATGGCCACGTTTTTGGCCAAAATAGTGATTCCGCGCTCGCGCTCCAGAGGATTGGAATCGAGCAGTGTGTCTTGCTGCACCTGGCTGTCGCGAAAATTTCCGCTCTGCCGCAACAGGGCGTCCACCAGGGTCGTCTTCCCGTGATCGACGTGTGCAATGATGGCGACGTTGCGGATATCGTTTCGCACCTTGTTCATTATTCGGTATTTCCTAATCAGCTTGAAATCGGTTTTGTGTTATGGAAAGGGGCTAAACATACTGTTTTATCGCTGATCAAACAATAGATGCGGCTTACAACCCGCGGACGTATTTGAGCGATTCAGCTTCGGCTTGTAAGATGTGGGACCTTGGCTGTGGGTTCAGATTATCACACGGAGCAATCGCACATGAACGCCTGGAATGTTTCCAAAAAATCGATGGAACTGGATTTTCTGTCGCTGGGCGCGTTGGTGCATCGGCTCGATCCGGGCATCGTCCCGTTTCGCAAAGCGCATCATGTTGATATCCACGTCTCCGGTGGCGAATACAACGTGGCGGCCAACCTCTCGGATGCATTTGGGCTGCAGACGGGTATCGCATCGGCGATGGTGAAATATCCGATAGGTGAGCTGATCCAGAATCGCGTCAGGGAAATGGGTGTCAAGCCGTTCTACAAGTGGTTCGAACACGACGGTGTGCGTGGGCCTAACATGGCAACCGTGTATAGCGACCGTGGCCATGGCGTACGCGGGCCAGTGGTCTTCTACAATCGCTCCAACGAGGCAGCGGCGCTTTTAAAATCCGGTGACTTCGACTGGAAAGAGATATTCGCGCGTGGTGTGCGCTGGTTCCATTCCGGAGGGATCTTTGCCGCGCTATCGCAAACCACCAGTGGCGTGATCGTCGAAGGAATGGAGGCCGCCAAGGCCCAGGGCGCGGTGGCCTCCTTTGATTTGAACTATCGCGCTAAGCTATGGTCAGCGGCCGGGGGCGCGCAGCGCGGGCAGGAAGTGCTGCGCGGCATCGTGAAGCATGTGGATGTGCTCATCGGCAATGAGGAGGACCTGCAAAAAGGGCTGGGCGTCAGTGGGCCGGAGGTGGGTGGGGGAACCAAATCGAAGCTCGACCCTGAAGCTTTTTTTGAAACCATTGAGCAGGTGGTCAAGCAACACCCAAACATCAAGGCCGTGGCCACCACACTGCGCGAAGTGCATTCCACCAGCCGCCACGACTGGGCGGCGGTGCTGTGGCTGGAGGGTCAGCGCTACGTGAGCCCGACGACGCCCCTGGATGTGCATGACCGTATCGGGGGTGGAGATGCGTTTGCATCCGGTCTGATTTACGGGCTGATCGCCGGGCGCACGCCCGAGGAATCCCTGCGGCTCGGGTGGGCGCACGGTGCCCTCAAGACCACTTTCCCCGGTGATGTAACCATGGCAAAACTTGAAGAGGTTGAGGCCTTTGCCAAGGGCGGATCGGCCCGCGTCAGCAGGTAAGGATCGAATTTCAGAATCTATTGAATTTACAGTTTCAGGAAGGATTGATCATGGCAGGTCAGGCATTTGGTGTCATCGGTTTGGAAGTGATGGGTCGTAACTTGGCGCTCAACATCGAACGCAACGGTTTCCCCATCGCGGTTTACAACCGCACCTATGCAAAAACCGAGCATTTCCACAATGAACTGGCCAAGGGTAAGCAGGCTAAGGGCGGAAAAACGCTGGCGGAGTTTGTCCAGTTACTGGATCGGCCACGCCGGATTCTGATCATGGTGAAGGCGGGTGGGCCGGTGGATGCGGTGATCGCCGAATTGCGGCCCCTGCTTCAGGAAGGGGACATCGTCATCGACGGTGGCAATTCGCTGTACACCGACACCGAACGGCGCGTGCGCGAGCTTGAAGGAAGCGGAATCAAATTCTTTGGCATGGGCGTTTCTGGTGGTGAGGAGGGTGCGCTGTGGGGCCCTTCAATCATGCCAGGCGGGGACATGGAATCCTACAAGCATCTCGAGCCAATCTTGGTGGCCATTTCCGCCAAGACCGAATCTGGGCCCTGCGTTGCCTACATGGGTGCCAAGGGGGCCGGGCACTTCGTGAAAATGGTTCACAACGGCATCGAGTACGGCGACATGCAGCTCATCGCCGAAGCTTATGATCTTCTAAAAAACGTCGCGGGCCTGAATAACGAACAGCTTAAGGACGTCTTTACCCAGTGGAACCAGGGCGACGATCTGAAAAGTTTCCTGATCGAGATCACCGCCAGGGTGATCGACTTCAAAGATACCGAGAGTGGTAAGCCGCTGGTGGAACTGATTCTGGACAAGGCAGGGGCGAAGGGGACGGGCAAGTGGACTTCACAAACCGCCCTTGATCTGGGGGTGGCCATCCCGACGATCTCGGCGGCGGTGGATGCGCGCACACTGTCGAGCCTGAAGGTTGAACGTCAGTTGGCCGCCAGCCAGTTGCAGGGGCCGCAGGCATCGGTCACCAAAGGGGATGTGCAGGCATTGATCGATGACGTGCGAAGCGCGCTCTACTGTTCTAAGGTTTGTTCCTACGCGCAGGGCTATGCGATGCTGGCGGCGGCGGACAAGGAATTCAAGTACGGTTTGAACATGATCGAGATCGCTCGCATCTGGAAGGCCGGTTGCATTATCCGCGCGGTCTTCCTCGATGAGATCATGAAGGCGTTCAAGGAAGAACCCCTCCTGGCAAACCTGCTGATGGCCAAGCGCTTCCGCGATGCCATCAACGCGCGGCAGGATGCATGGCGACGTGTCATCAGCTTGGCGATCAGCAATGGCGTCCCCACGCCCGCGTTTAGCGTGAGTCTGGCGTACTATGATTCGTACCGTCGGGCGCGCTTACCGGCGAATTTGATTCAAGCACAGCGGGATTTTTTTGGGGCCCATACCTACGAACGAACCGACAAGCCCGGCACGTTCCATACCGAGTGGAACGTATAATTCCACCGCTCAGTTGCGCTTTACGACGATGATAGTCTGATCATCAAGCGGGTCGTCCCTGCCCTGCCAGGCATGGATGGCGATGCGAATCTGTTGCAGCATTTCGGCAGCGGAGAGGTGATCGGCTTCGGACAGGAGCTTCATGAGTCGATCCACGTTCCACAGTTCGTGTGTGGCATTCATCGCTTCGGGTATGCCGTCGCTGGTCACCACCAGCCACCCACCGGGCGATAATTGGGTGTGTTGATTGGCCAGGCCCGGCAGTTCTTGAGCAACACCGACGGGCGGCGCTGGCGGGTCAAGCAGTTGAAGCGGCTCACCGGGGCCCGTGCGGATAATCACTGGGCTATGGCCGGCACTAGACCAGGCAAGCTCGCCGGTACCGTTGACGCATCCCACAAACGCGGTGACGAAACGCGTATCTTCCAGGTCACCGGACAGGCGTGAATTCACCCGCTGCAGAAGCCAGGCCGGATCGGCATTGATTTCCGCCAGGGCGCGCACCACCGTCCGCGCCTGCGAGACGATGATCGCCGGGGCCAGTCCATGCCCTGATGCGTCGGCAACGAAAAGGCCAAGGCGGTCGTCGGTCACCTTCCACAGATCAAAGCAATCACCGCCGGTAATGGACGCGGGCTGCGACCAGCCGGCGACATCCAGCCCGGGCATGGACGGTGGCTGGTGCGGCAACATTGCCAATTGAACGCGCCGCGCCAGATCCATTTCCTTGATAAGCTCCGTGCGCTGAACATCCGCGCGTTGCAGGTGGTATCGCTGCAGCGCCACACCCGCCTGCGCGGCTAAAAGCTCGAGTAAATCCTTGTCGGCGTCAGTGAACAATCCGCTGCGCTTGTTGATCGCCTGCACCACGCCCAGTGGCTGATGATCAATATCCACCATGGGCACCGTGAGCAGCGTGTGCGTGCGATAACCAGTCGCCTGATCCACTGTGCAATTGAAGCGCGGATCATCGTACGCATTGGCGAGGTTGATCGATTGGTTGGTCTGAAAAGCATGCCCGCAAATGCCCGATGAATGGGGCAGGCGAATTTCATCGGTCCCCAAGGCCACGAATGTCCACAATTCCTGCTTCTGGGCATCATGCACGTAAATGCTGGCCCGCTCAGCGTCGAGAAGGCAGGTTGCCGCTTCGGCGATGCGATGCAGCAGCAGATCCAAGTCGGCAGTCATCGCCAACATGCGCGAGATGTCCAGCAACTGGCGAAGCTGCTGATGGGTCAGATTCGATTCGGTGATGCTTGATTCGGCCAAATCCATGCGGCCGACATTGTAGCAAACGCAGGCATCAATACTGCGGGCCACCGGGTTCGATATCTTTGTTCCAGAGCAGAATGCCACCGGCCATGCTGTGCGCGTCCTTCAACCCGCTGTTGCGCAGAATCTCGGCAAACTGCATCGACCGCCCGCCGCTTCTGCAATGCACTATTACCTTGGCGTCCTTGTGCTGGCGAAGCGTTTCAAGATTTTTGGGGTCCTGTATCTGCTGCAATGGAATCAGCGTCGTCCCGCCGATATGAGTAATCTGATACTCGTTGGGCAATCGGCAATCCACGAAAAAAAAGGGCTCCTTGGAGTCGAGCATCTGCTTGACCTGCCGAGGCGTGACTTCCCAATCGGGCCGGAAATTATAGCCGGGAGGAAGGCCACGCTCATCGAGGTTGCTGGCGGGCTTGTTTTGCGGGTGCGGGTCCTTAGCCTGCTTAACTTCAGCCTCGGTTTCCGCCTGACTCTTCGGATCAAGAATCGGCACGCCACAGAATTGCTCATAATCAATCGGGGCATTGATGGTGGGGTTTTCGCCGCAGACGGGGCAGGCTTTATCGCGGCGGAGTTTAAAAGTTTTGAACTCCATGTCCATGGAACTGAACGTGGTGAGCCGACCAATGGCCGCGCGACCCACGCCCAGGATCAACTTAATGACTTCGTTGGCCTGCAGGGTTCCGATGATACCGGGCAAAACCCCCAGCACGCCCCCTTCGGCACAACTGGGCACAGACCCGGGATCAGGCGGTTCGGGGTACATGCAGCGATAGCATGGCCCAGCGTCGCCGGTGTCGGGATTTTTCAGGTGCGGCGCCAGCACGGTCATCATCCCCTCAAATCGAAAAATCGACCCGTACACGTTCGGCTTCTTCGCCAGCACGCAGGCATCGTTCACACAATACCGCGTGGGAAAATTGTCGGTGCCATCAATGATCACGTCATAGTCAGCAATCAGCTCCATCACGTTGCTGCTGTTAACGATGGTGGCGTGCTCGATGATCCGCACATCGGGATTTAGATCGCGCAGGCGGTTACCAGCGGCTTTGACCTTCTCCATGCCAATGGTGCTGACACCGAACAGAACCTGCCGCTGAAGGTTGCTGGGGCTGACGACATCGACGTCCGCCAGACCAATGGTACCGACACCCGCGGCAGCAAGGTAAAGGCTGATGGGGCAACCCAACCCGCCTGCACCGATGCACAGAACCCTGGCATTGAGCAGCTTGAGCTGCCCATCCATTCCGACTTCAGGCAGAAGAAGATGGCGTTTGTACCTGTTGATTTGCTCAGCATTGAGCTTAGTCTTGGGGGAGGGATTCGAATTCATGGCGATATTTTAGCCTGCCTGTTAAGAAAAAACTTGTGGGGAAGCATTGCGACCTAATTGTCGGCGGCGGAACGCGTGGCGGGCGTTCCGGTGGGGTGCAAAATGGCGCGTTGAATTTGCAACAGTTGCAGCGTCTGCGCATCGCTGAACATTGGCATGCCACCGCGCGCGGGGGGAGAAAGGCTCAGCGCGCCACCGGGCATGTTGCGACCTCCCGGCCGCCCCCCGGCAGGTCGGCCGGGTGCCCCGCCCCGATTATTACCGGGACC
>JBBSFP010000108.1:0-7986 GCA_038238625.1 Tepidisphaerales bacterium | reverse complement strand
TTCATACGTTGGTAGTCGCTGTTGGACTGATCCTCGCTGGCGCGCAGGTAGGCATAGGTTGCCAAGCGCTCTCCGACGCGATCGAAATCATTGTCAAATTGCAAACAAGCCAATAATGCTTTCGCGTTTTTGGCGAGCTTTCCCCTGAATTGGGCGTAGCCTGAAATCTGTTTTGACCATTTCCCAAATGCTTTTTCCCAAGAGGCATCGCTCTTGTAGAGGCTGGTTAGATCCCAGCAATTGGCGGGATCGACATTACCCCGGGTGGGCAATAGTTGAACTGGGGATTTGCTCTTCTTCATAGGGCCTACTTCAAGCAGGAACAGGCTGTGGTAAATCTGCAGTTTCGAGAGTGCGCATCGTGCGGAAATCGAGAAACCGTTCTAATGCAGCATCAAAATCGGCGACATTATTGATCACACGCATCTCATCTTTCAACTGTCGACATGGATGCAGTTCCTTGGCGTACCAACTGATTCTTTTGCGAAATTCAGCCACGGCGGCGTGTTCGTTACGATAGCGCACCATGCCATGAAAATGATCGCTCATCAACTGGCACTTACGTTGGATCGTTGGAGGAGGCGGGACGATGCCGGTGGTGAGATAGCTCCAGATGTCTCTGAAAATCCAGGGACGTGAGAGTGCGCCCCGACCGATCATCACACCGGCGCAGCGCGTGTGTTCGATCATGTGGGCGGCATCTTGAGGTGTACAGATGTCCCCATTACCAACGACCGGAATACTACGCACCGCATTGACAACTTGAGCGATGCCATCGAGGCGCGCCCGGCCACTGAATCGCATTTCCGTGGTACGGCCATGTATCGTGATCAGTGAGACACCCGCCTCTTCAAGCCGGCGCGCTAAAGCGGGTGCCACGATGCAGGTATCATCCCAACCCAACCGCAATTTAGCAGTCAGGGGCACACGTCGCAGAACTTTTCGGATGCGTTCGACCATGGCAACCGTGCGGTCAGGATCACACAGCAGCTTCGATCCTCCATCGCGCTTGGTAACCTTGTCGACCGGACAACCCATGTTGATGTCAACCACATGCGCCCCCCGGTCCTCCGCCCAACGCGCGGCTTCGCAGAGCCGTTCTACATCGTTCCCGTATAGCTGCATCGCCAGCGGGGAATCTTCCGGACAGGTAGCCGCGAGTGAAAGCGAATGTCGATTTTCGCGCAGCAAACCTTCGGGGCTCAGCAGATCAGTACACGCCATTCCGACTCCGCCACACGACCGGGCTACCAGGCGAAAAGCCAGATCGCAGTAGCCCGCTATGGGCGCAAGCAACAAGTTGGTTGCCAGCTGTAGAGGACCGATTTTCAGTGGGGCGATGACAGGCATGATTCGACATGTGTCGGTTCAATCTCGAGCAGATTGGCGGCGGGGATGCAACAAAAACATCAAACATGACGGCAGGATACCCGCCGCGATTTTTAACAGCCGCTGGTGCAATTGGAGCAACCGTAATCGCACATGCAACCTTTGGAAGCCCGCATCATTTGAGCTGAGCTGCAGGCCGCGATCGACCCAGATCTGCGCTACATCAAGTTGTCCCAATTGCTGGTAAGTGATAGCGAGATTGAACATAGCCATCAAATGGTTCGGGTCATGGCGGAGAGCCTGATGGCTGGCAGTGATGCCATCGGTATAGAAGCCACAAAGAAAGTTGGCTACTGCGAGGTTTTGCCAAACGCGGGCATCGGAGGGGTGACCCTGCGTGAGCCGCTTCAGGCAGGCGACGGCTACGGGGGCATCATCGTTATCCATAAACATGTTGGCGAGGTCCATCAGGATTTGCGGCTCTTCAGGCATCAATAGATGTTCATTACGAAGATGACGACGAGCGGCCTCACGATTACCGCGCAGGTGATGGATACGGCCAAGTTGTAAATGGGCCCCTGGATAAGTCGGATCCAACTGCAAGGCCTTGTTCAGCAAAAACGCTGCTTCTTCAGGCCGCCCGGTCTCCAGAAGCCAGCGTCCGTAAAAATAGTAGCCATCGGGTTTTTCTGGCGCAAGCTCGATAGCGCGATGGAATTTTTCACCCGCTTCCTCGATATGATCCATCTCCAGGAGCAGGTTACCCAAATCCAGCAGCGTGTCGGTATCGCCAGGATTGCGCCGCAGCTCGTTCAGATAATGCTGGCGGGCCTTTTCAAGGCTCCCTCGGGAGCGGAATGCCTCCGCCATTCTGAGATGGACCTGCGAGTAGCAATCATCAAGATCAAGGGTCTTTTCCCAGCAATAAATCGCTTTATCGTAGAGCTCGCGAGTGAAGAGACTGCAGCCAATGTTGTAAAAACAGTGCGGGCAATCATCCTTATACATCCGGGCAAGGTAGAACATCTCTTCGGCTTTATCGTGGTCACCCAGGTCAGTGTAGGTAACGATGCGATTGCAATAGCAGGGCTCGAAGGCCGGATCAATTGCCTCAATGCGCGCGAATGCTTCCAGTGCTTCGGAATGACGACCTATCCGCGACAAGTCGATTCCCATGCGATTGAGCGTCTCGATATTCTCTCCATCAAGATCAATCGATTGACGATATGCATCGACGGCTTCTTCAAACCGCTCCATCTCATCAAGCGTGAGCCCGATGTTGAATAACCAGGTGCAATTGTATGGATTGATGTTGACAGCGGCACGGAGCTCCTCGAGGGCCTCCAGCCACTTGCGCTGCTCGAAAAGTTCTCGAGCTTTTTCCACCCTTTGCTCGGCGTCGTTCCAATCATTCATGGTTGTAGCCGTGGATTTTCCGTCATGTTAACCCCGAGGCGATCGCGGTTGCAAGTTGATCCGTCCGATCACTTTCCGGTGCAGCCGAAATGCGTTAGTTTGACACATATTAGCATCATTGTATCACGTCGCAGCACGGGCCGGAGCGGCGAAGAGGTTGGCAGGTTATTGGGTTTCTGAACGGCGGTTTTCAGACGAGCAAGGCACCCGGTGCGGTCGAATCGATGGTTGTGCGTAACGTTAATCTGTACGTCGGCGCTCTGGGCGTATGCGACAGCGCAAGAGGTACGCGCGGAGCTTGGCACCGAGTTAACCCCAATTCAGACCCCCGAGCAGATTCTTAGCGCCCTGACAATTTCCCTCCGAAACCCGGGCAACCGAACCGAGGATCAACTCAAACGCGATGAAGCGGCGCAGAAATTAATCAATGGGTATCTTAACGAGGGGGGTATGCCGCAACTGCACGATGCGGCATTGGCAACTTTAATCAATGCGCTCCGCGATCCCACTAACGAGGGTGCCCAACGCGCAGTGGCCAACGCCATTGCGGCCGACGGCGAAACACCTCCACCCGTTTTTGCCCCGGTCCTTTTGAACCTGCTGGGCCGCAACCGCACCCTGTCAGAGGCTGCGGCCGATGCGCTGACGCGCTACGCGAGTGATGAACAAATCATTAGTGCTCTGACAAGTTTCATCAAAAATCAACAGCCGGGTTTTGAAGCATCCCGTGCCGCGGTTATCCGGGCCATGGGGCGTATTATTGACAAGCGAGTTGCGGGCGCCTTGATGCAGCTCCTGACCAATGATTCCAATGCTCTGATCCAGGACGCAACCACCGAGGCACTGGGTGGAATCAGTTCGCTGAACTATGGGCACGATACAGCGCGCTGGTCACAATGGTGGGAACCCACCCGTTCAGAACCTGATGCACTCTGGCGGCAGCGGCAGATAGCCCGCCGCGCCGATTTGCTACCTGTCACCGAGCGCAAATTTGACGAATTGGTCACCCAGGTTCGACTGGAAATGAGCGCTCGTTTCAATGCGACGCCAGATGCCCAAAAACCGACAGTTCTGATGGGTTACCTCAAAAACAACACCCCCGTCTTTCGGGCAGAGGGCGCACGCCTACTCAGCGAGTGGTTTTTCAACGGTAATCCGCCCACGGACGCCCTCAAGGCGCAACTGCGACTGATTATCGGTGATATTGATCCACAAGTTCGCATCGAGGTCGCTAAGACGCTGGGATATATCAATGACACCGAGGCGCTTGCAGCGCTTCTGAATCAATTAGAGACCGAGCGTGAGCCAGAAGTGCAGGGGGCCATCGCCCGTTCACTCGGACCAATGCACGACCTGCGCGCAGTACCCGCATTGCTGCAAATGTTGACTTCGCCTTCCTACCGTGTGGCGGAAGCGGCAGCCAGCGCTTTAGCCGATCCGACAATGAGCGCAGCAATTCGGCACGACGCAAAGCTGCAGGACCAACTCTTCAACGCCGTGACCAGCGTGATTCGGGAACGGACCAATCGGCCCGGTGCCGAAAGTTTACGCGAGGCGCTCACCAAAACGCTTGGGAATATGCATGATTCAAGGGCTCTGGATGAGCTTAGGCGACTTTCGCTGTCCGCATCACCCCAAAATACGGCTCGAGTTCGTCGGGCGGCAGTACATGGGCTGGGCGAAATTGAGGATCCACCCGGAATGTCGGGGCAGGTCACCGTGGCCGCGGCCGAACACCTGGCGGGGGTTGCGACCAAGGATCCCGATCCGGGCGTGCAACTGGATGCTGTCCAGGCCTTGAAAAAAGTGGGGACGTTCACTCAGACACAACAGCTTTTCGAATTGCTGGGCCCGCGCGGCCACGGGCCTGTCGACCCTGCGGTCAGCAAAGAGACTTGGATCTTATTGACGCAATTGTTTCAACGGCCGGAAGCTTCAGTCGATCAGCTCGACCCGTTCCTCGACCGCCTGCGCCGAGAATTTCCCGATATCGGATCCGAAGAGCAGGCAAATCGCGAGTTGGTTGTACAAAAAGCCATTGCCAAAAAGCTGATTGCAAACAACGATCTGGCGCGGCTGGCGGGAGTGAATCAAAACATCGGAGAACTTTACCTGCGGTTGAATAAACCGGATGACGCCACGCCGTATTATCGTAATGCCTATGACTATCATCTGCAGCAGCGTTCGACGCCTGCGGTGCTCAATCCTTTGATACGCAAATATGAACAGGTGTTGTTGCAGTCCAAGAAATATGATGAAGCCCTCTTGTTTGCCAACGAACGCATGAAGGCCGATGCGCGTAATCAGGAATTGTTGGACGAGGAGATCGTGCGCGAAACCGAACGTCTGGTGGCTGCGCGCGACTATGTTACAGCCCGTGATCTGGTCGTTGCGGTCAAGAGCAAGCTCGATCCTGTACTGGCGGGGGCGTTCATGGGGCGATTCGAACGTCTACAGCAGCAAATCCCGCTGGAATAGTGGGTTCGTTACAACGGTATTTCGATGTACTCCACCCGCCTGGCATATCCACTGCGAAAGACGATTGCGATCGCTGAATGATCTTGGGTGCTAAACCGGTAATACCAAGTGTCAGTTTGAAAGTAGTCAGACGTCGGCGTGAAAACTGGGTGCGAACCGCTGATGGCGGTGGGATGCAGAATTGCAGCAGCGGGCGGACCCATGTCGGCGGCGATTTGTTTCTTTGAGCGGCCAAGAACGCTCTTTTTCAGCTGTGACAGCAATAAATCAGCGTGGGAAGTAGGTCGCAAAGTGTTGCTCTTGCCGCGCGGCCAACGTTCACTACGCTGCGAACGTGCTAGCCCGTACAGTGGTGCTGCGGCCTGTACCATGACGCCCATCAATTGGCCCACAACACCGGCGGTCCATGCCAGCCGTCGGAGCATACTGCCGCCGCGAGCGGTGAACACACCCGATTCTTCAGGTGGGTCGAACCCATGTTCAACGTTTTGACTCATGAGGCATCCACAACACCTTTTCGCACCGATGACAAATAATTATCTCATGGATCAGCCAGTTTAGCCTCTCTAAATATCTCTTCTTTTTTGAAAAGCACATCTTTCGATCACAACTTCAACTGACGCGGAAAGTAATCCTGCCGCAGTTTCTGTTTTGCTAAGCCAAGGGTTTCCTCGGCGGTCAGATTTGCCGCGACGGTACCTTTGTGAAGGGCATCCATCACGTCGTCGGGACGCTGCTCAAAATGTCGCCTGCGCAAGCGGATCGGTTCCAGTAACGTATTAAGCACTTCGATGAGCTTTCTTTTGATAGCCACATCGCCAACACGGCCATTGCGATACGCATCCTGCTGCTCGGTCACCCACGCCTTGTCGGGGTTGAACGCCTCCATGAGCGCCCAGAGCGGGTTCTTTGTTGGATCAGTTTCGCCGGGATCGGTGACCCGGATGCGCCTGGGATCGGTATACATTCCCATCACTTTTTTCTGCAGCGTGTCGGCATCATCACTCAGAAAAATCGCATTGTTGAGTGACTTGCTCATCTTCAGCAACTCCCCACTGCTCGCCGATGGCGCTCCAATGCCGACCAATCGTCTAACGCGTCCGATCTTTGGCTCAATGATGGGCAGTAACCCCCCCGCTGCCAGGTAATCCTTGTCTTCAGTTTGCGGATCGACGCCGCAGTACATCTGGTTAAAACGCCGTGCAATTTCGCGGGTCATTTCCAAGTGTGGCAACTGGTCTTCACCCACCGGCACGACCTGAGGGCGAAACGCCAGGATGTCAGCGCATTGCCCGACTGCATACAGCGGAAATCCAAACGGGTAATGATCACCCAGATTTTTATCCTTGATTTCTTGCGTTAACGTTGGATTTCGCATCACACGATTGAACGGCACAAGCATCGCGAAGAAAAATGTCAGCTCATCAATCGCCGGTACCTCGCTCTGGATAAAGAGGTTGGTCTTGTTGGGATCAATGCCGACGCTCAACCAATCGGTAGCAATATCCAGCACCGACTGCCGGATTTCATCAGGCCGATCAGCGCGCGTCGTGAAGGCATGTTTGTTGGCAATGAGAAAGAAGCATTCATATGCATCCTGCATTGCGAGCCGATTTTCGAGACTACCGACGTAATGTCCCAGATGTAGTTTTCCCGTGGGGGTGTCACCGGTAAGCAAACGCGGGCGAGTGGATAAGGGTGGGGTCATGTCGATGTTATAACATTCAGCGTCCATACTTCCCGCATAACCAAGTCGCATTGCTTAGCTTTTCATGTCAATAGCGGCATGGGATACGCCATGATTTCATTAAATCTGCAGCAGTTCGACTATCCACTGATCGAGCAGGCGATCGACTTCATGCTTGGAATGCAGACGTGATTGAGCAGCGAGGGCTCGCAGTGGGCGATTCCACCAGCTCTTTCCACTCCCCAGATTTGATTGCTACGTTGACATTTACCGGCAAATCCAATAATCTATTTTGACTAATCAAAATTGAACAGGTTTTGCTTCGGCAATGAAAGCGTCGTTTCCCAACATCGCAACTGAAACCCCATCCTCAGCAGCTGAACTCAATGTAGAGCAAGCCGTCGTGCCGGAGCCATCATCTGGTAAGGACGGTTCGTATTCTCGATCGTTCTCGCTGGAAGGCATGCATCGATCCATAGCGATCCCTGATTCCTCCGCTGGGTTTTGGAGGCAGCTGCGTGCTTTCGTCGGTCCGGCCTTGCTGATCAGCGTCGGATACATGGACCCGGGCAACTGGAGCACCGATCTCCAGGGCGGAGCGCTGTTCAAATATGACCTGCTCTGGGTCGTGGCGCTTGCCAGCATGATGGCAATTTTTCTGCAGGTGCTGTCGGCACGGCTGGGAATCGTCGGTGCAAAAGATTTGGCTCAGGCCGGCCGAGATTGGCTTCCCCGCTGGACCCGATATCCCAACTGGGTGATGTGCGAAATCGCTATCGGTGCCTGCGACCTTGCAGAAGTGCTTGGCAGCGCCGTGGCAATCAACCTCTTATTTCATATTCCGATATTCTGGGCCGTAATTATCACGGCATTTGACGTATTCCTCCTGCTGGCGATTCAGCGATTTGGAGTGCGGAAGATTGAAGCCGTGATTTTAATGCTGGTAGGAACTATCGCGGTCTGTTTTTTCATCGAATTGTTCGTGCTGCCACGGACCATGCCAGACTTTTTGCAAATGGCCAGCGCTCTGGCTAATCCCGGCTTACGGAAGGTGGGAATGTCTGCATGCGCGGTGG
>JBBSFP010000107.1:0-8009 GCA_038238625.1 Tepidisphaerales bacterium | reverse complement strand
CGGGGCACCGTGCAACTGCACTTGAGTACCCGGTTCACAAATCGATTTCAAAGGAGTTCGGTCATGAACGCATTCACGCTCCCCTGTTCTGAAACTTGCCTGGCCAACCTGCTCGAACTGGTGCCCGGCCTGGGCGATGTACCCGATGATCAGAAGCTGATGCGGGTTGTCGATTACCTGCGCGCTTCGGTATCCGATCCAATGACCGTTTCGGTGGGCGATGAAGCTCAACCGCTGTTGGCATCGCTCGATAGCGATGTGCAGTCGGCGCTGCTGGATGCGGTGCACGCCAAGGCGGAATTGGCGGTCGCCCGCGGCGCTCTCACGCCGGCCGTGCGCGATCGCCTGATTGCCCGCCTGGTGATGCAGAACGATGGCCAGGTGCATCCGCTGGCGCTGTCGCGCGGCCCCGGTGACAACGGCGGCCCCGGTGATAACGGCGGGAAGCGGCAGGCCCCGCTGGCGTTGTCGATCTTCGATATTCTGGCCGAAAACCGCGCGCTCCCGCTCGGGGAGCAAGGCGTTTCCCTTCCCCGCGCCACACCCGGCGAATCGCATTCGGATAAGCAACGCGCCGCCGCCCTCGAGCGCATGATTGCCATCGCCAGCGGGCAGTAATTCATTTTCCAAAAAGCAGAACCCATCTCTCAAAACCCTAAACCCAAGGCCCCCCATGTCATTTTCCATCCCCACCGGCAAACCGGGCGTGCAGAGCACGTACACCGCTTCGCCGCGTAACATCTTTCTGGCCAATCCTCAGTTTGCCCAATACCTGCCCGGCCCCATCACGGTTGATGGAAACCTCGCCAGCAATCCGCTCAACGCGCCTTACACCTGGCTACTCTGGGCCGGCACCGCGATGGGCCGCATCGCTGCCACCGGCAAATATCGCAACAGCATCATCGGGTTTTGCACCGGCGCTGTGGCGACCGCCGATACCACGCTCACCAGCGATGCCGGCACGGTTGCCGAAATTGCCCGGCTCATTACCTTTACCGGGGGCAGCGTGGCGTTGAAGATCACCGGCCCCGCCGCTGCCGGGGGCACGGTGAACACGCGCTCCCTCACTGCCAGCAGTGCTGCGGGTACGACGATCACGCTCAGCGCCGCGGTCGGGGGTGCCAATGCGTTTATCAGCGGTTCGCTCATCACCCCCGCCGATGGCAGCGAAACCCCGACCACCCTTCTCTGCGACACCTACGGTCTGCAGATCGCCGACCGCCTGCATGCGGCACGTACCGATGTCTACGATGCCCGCCTGCTGTCGGCGGGGCCGATTATCAACACCGGAATGCTGGTGAATTACCCCGGCGATCCCGCGCTTAGGACCTATGTTAAAACCGCGCTGCGTGCCGCCATGATTGGCGTGCAGTTTTCGGATGATGTTTTGTAGTCCGCAGCCGCTTTGCCGGTTCACGTTTCTTCACTCCAAACAAAAAGGACAATCCAATGGCTTCGGTGAATATCAATGATGTGCTGGGCGCGCCCCAGCTTTGCGGAACGATCCAGGGGACGCAGTCAGGCATTCCCAGCGTGCTGCCCCCGGGGATGTTTCGCGCCGGTGGAACGGTCGAGAAAGATTATGGCGAATACAAACGCGTCACCGGCGCGCGCGATGTCGCCCGCCTGGCGGCATACGGTGCGCCCTCCACCACCGCGCAGCTGCGCGATGTCGAGGTAGTCCCCATCAAGCTCCTGCACACCGTCGAAAATATCCAGCTTCCCATTGCCGATTACACCAGCCTCACCCGCGATGATTCGCTCACGATTGATCCCGATGGGGTGCAGGAGATCGCGCGGCAGGTCGGTGAGTTCCGTCGCCGGTTTGATAACCTCCGGGTGATGGCCGCCACCAGCGCGCTGTTTAAGGGCGCCATCTATTACGATGGCATGGGGAACCTTCTTTCCTCGAGCGCCGGCGCGAAAACCACGGTGGATTTTGCCATTCCCCCCGGCCACCAGGGGCAGTTGAACTGGGATACCAACGGGAACCTTCTGGGTACTTCCTGGGATAACACCGCCGCGGATATTGATGTGCAGGTTCGCACGCTAAGGCAGGTTTCTTTCCGCGAGACCGGGTATCCGATTCGTTATGCTCTTTATGGCAAAAATGTCCCCACGTATCTCACGAATAACACCAAGCTCTCCCCCTATTTTATTCATAATGCGCGCGGCAACGAGCAGTATCTGCAAAGCGCAGAGATTCCCAACCCGCTGCTGGGGCTCACCTGGATGCCAGCCTATGAATCGTTCTTCAAAGATTCCACCGGCGCTTTTCAGAGCGTGGTGGGGGATGACCAGGTGGTGTTCATGCCGGAAGTGAGTTTCGAATGGTGGAGCTGGCTGGAAGGTAAGTATCCCGTGCCGACGCAATTGGGCCTGGTAGGGGATGATGCGGCATCGATGCTAAGCAATGGCATCGAAAAGAAGGCGGGTATGTTTGCCTATGCCACGCTGACCACCGATCCGGTAGCGCTCAAGCTGGTGGCCGGGGATACGTTTATCCCGGTATTGAAGGTCCCCAAGGCGGTGTGGATCGCCACGGTGAAGTTCTAATCTGCGCAGCGCCTGCTATCAGAGCTTCGTTGCCCGTGCGATCGTCACCCCCCCCCGCATCATCCCGTCATGGCATCGGCACATAGCGTTTGAGTGAATTGATGGGCCGCTCAAAAACATGCCATGAAATCGCAGCCAGCACGGTCGTGACTGCAAATCGCAGGCAGGCGATGGCAATTGGCTGGGTCAGCGTGATGTGCAGGGTCTGGGTCAGCCATCGCACCAGGTTGGGGGCATATCCATGGATAAGGTAAAGCCCGTAGCTGATCGTGCCAAGATAGGTCAGGGGCGGCAGGCTTAAAAAGCGAGTCCAACCGCCCTCGCGTTTTTGCGTCACCAGCGCGGCAATCATCCATCCCCCGGTCAGGGCGATCCCCAGACTCTGCAGGACCAGCATCACGCCCCCCCCCGTCCAGAAAAGCCCAATGAGGAGCGATGGCACACCGATCAGCAAACACAGGCGCTTGTACCAGGCGATCAGGCTGGGCGAGGCAGTCCCCGGTTGAAGGCACCATGCCAGCAGTGCGCCAATGCCCAGGGCGTCAAAGCAACAGGGCATGAGAACTTCGGTGGCAATATCGTTCCGGGTGAAGTGCCAGATCAATGCCCGCGCCAGTGGGCCGACTGCCGTGATCGTGATAAAAGTGGGTGCCAGCCCTCGCCGCGGTAGCCACATCACCAGGAACGGCCAGAATAAGTAGAATTGTTCTTCGACACTCAGGCTCCAGAGATGGCTCATGGATTCGGGCCACACCCCGAGCCGGGCGCTATACAGGTTGCTGGCGTATAGGAAATTCCACCCCATGGTTGCCCGGGCCAGGGGTAAATTCACGAGGATAATAATGAGCAGGACAAGGTAATAAAGTGGAAATATACGAAGAACCCGCCGGGCATAGAATTGACGAAGCGCCCTGCCCCGGCTGATTTTTTTTGCCTGGCAGGCATTGCGGGCGTGCAGCAGGATTCCCGTGATCAAAAAACCGGATAACACAAAAAACAGTCGCACCCCCATTCGGCCCGTCTGAAACGTCCCCATCCAATGCCCCAACCAATGCCATGCCATCACGCCCAGTACGGCCAGGGCACGCAATCCATCTAATTCAGGAACGTGCCTTTGCCTGGAAGTGAATTGTGAATCGGCTATTCCCGAGTCAATCGGAATCGTATTTAGCTTCGAAGCGGGAAATTCAGCTTGCAGGACCGTCATGTGTAATCCGTAACACCTCGATTCGATTGGCCGCATCACCGCAATCTGATTAAGGGGACGACGTTAAGACTGCGCTGCGGGAACAACAAGACGGAGTGTGCATTTCCATTGCACCGATTTCCGTTAACGAGATGACAATCATCCCATGCCCGATCCGATCACCCAAACCTATCAGGCCCTCTGGCGGCCGCTCATCGCCGATGCCGGTTTTGCTGCCCTCGTGGGGCCGGGGCAGCGGCTGGATCTCTCCGCCAGCGGATCGATAAACGTACCCCAGGGTGCGCTGGGGCCGGCGCAGCTGCCGCAGGTGATGCTCCTGCAAGGCGCGTTTTCATTGCGCCCTTTGGGGCGCAATGCCCGCGTGGCGGAGGCGATGCAGAGCTTCACGCTCGCAGTGGCCACCGATGGTTTGCACATCGCCCCGCTTAATCAAATCAAGTATCGGGCGCTGGTGGCGCTGGCCAATGCGGGGCCTACGCTCGACCTGCCTTTCGTGCGTGACTATGTGATCAACCACGGGGCGGATGAGGTGAATCAAGCGATGCCGCTCTTTGCAAAAATTGGGGCGCTGCCCATCCATTGGGCCTCGCTGATGCACATCCAGGTGAATCTATATTTCGAGCGCGCGGCATTGGTCTAACGCAGGAGAGGAAAGTGCGCGCCAAATCGGGCAGGAGGATTCCAATTCTATGAAATTTCAAACCGGCCATGGCGGCGTCGCGACGCTGGGCAGTTACCTCATTCCCATCGAAACATGGAAGGTGACTGCCACCGCGCAGGCGGAAGTGTTTCGTAACTCAAAAAGCGGCGGCCATCCGCTGCGCGAAGCCGCGGGTGTGGATGTCGAAGTGGAGATCACCTTCGAGTTTGATTTTGACGCCAACCCGCTGGCCGAAACGCCCGGCCTGCGCGCCGGTGGTGAACTGACCAACGTTCATTTGCCGCTGCGGAGCACGGGCCTACCCCGCTGGGAATTCCCCCACCTGCTGGCCGAGCGCGTGCTGCAGGAGATGGGCACCGATGGGCGCCTGATCGTGAAGATACTCGCCCACTCCAGCGGAGTGTTTTCATACCCCGCATGAGTCGAACGGGGGTCAGCGATGTTTTGCGGGCGGATGTCTATCAACTGGCCAAACGCGACGGGGCATTGCGGAGGCTTTGAAACCCTATGACTGCTTTGGATTCAACAACATCAATCACACTCGCGGGGGTCATGTGCTGGGATGAGGGGGTGCGGGAGGAATTTGGCCGCTCGTCGCCGCGAGCGGTGCGCAAGCTCGTGTGTCGCTGGACCGATCGGCTGGATCTGGTGAATCGGCTGCTGGGGTATGCCACTAGCACCGGCGGTACGACCACCGTTGCCCAGCCGCTTACCTACAAAGGTGCCCCATTCTTAGTCTGCACGCATGTTGAAATCGAGGGCACCGGCATGCTGGGGGCCGACAGTGATGGCGATGCTGCGTATCCCTACGCGCGGCTGCGGGTCATTTATGATCCCTCTGAATTTAATAATGATGGGCATGAAACCGGTAATGAGAACCTGGATTTCTCCAGCGAAGTGGTCGCGCTACCCATGAATGGGCCAAGCCTGTATTGGAGCAATGGCGATGCCGTCGACCCGCGCGCGGCCCCGGCGATTCATTTCACCACCGCCACCTTTTCACGGACCCTATACAGCCAGCCTACGCTGCCGGTCAACTTGATATTCACTTTGTTAGACACGGTGAACCAAGGTCCGTTCCTGGGAGCAGCCGCGGGGAAAGTGAGGTTTCTCGGTGCCCGCACCCACCGGCGATTCACGGCTACGGGCGCGAAAAACTGGGATATCACCCTGGCGTTTTTGTATCGATCCATCGAGCATAATAAATCATTTCGAGCCAACCTTTCAGGCGACGCCGGTGGATGGCAGGATATTTATCTTGATGAGAGCCTGACACAGCAACCCTATCCACCCGCCGATTACTCTGCGTTTAACCTGGCGTAAGTCTTCATGAAGCCAACTTATAATGATGCCCATCGATTTCATGCTCACCCGGTGGGTGCGCCGCCCCAGGGGGCGCTGCGGCAGGGGCGCCACCCATCGGCACCCGCGCTGCCGCACCTGGGCCCGCTGTCGGTGGCATCCCCTTTGCGCCTGTCGCACACTTCCGGTGGGCGGTTGCTATCCATGCAATTGTTACCGGATTGCGCCGTGATCGTGCGGATCACAGCCGTGCGCGATGGGCAGGGCATGTACGATGCCGTGTTGGTGCTGGGGGATGACAGCGATGGCCCGA
Source organism: Tepidisphaerales bacterium (assembly GCA_038238625.1). Lineage (GTDB taxonomy): Bacteria > Planctomycetota > Phycisphaerae > Tepidisphaerales > Tepidisphaeraceae > JBBSFP01. Next base: position 1,970 of record JBBSFP010000107.1, on the reverse strand, counting down.
AATGTGCCGTAATCAATGTGCCAGAGCTTGCGAGCCCCAGCCACGCCCTGCTGGCGGGGCAGACGCTGATCGGTGTGCGGCACACCACCGATGGGGATGTTGAGCAGCGCGTGCTGGTCACCTGGCCGGATGGGCTGTTCAAAGTGGAACTCACCGAGGATGGCGGTGCCGATGCCAATGCCGCAACCAACCAGACGGCCACCTGGACCTACACGGTAAAACGTGGCGATGCGATGCTTGGCGAACATATGAATGTCGTCAAGCGCCGCCCGCTGGCGGTTCAAACCACGCCGGGTATTGCGGGGCTGGCATACTATGAAATCCAGACCGGCCAACTGATGCTATGGGAAGCCGATGAGCAATTTGCGGTCTTCGTCTGCTCCTGAGGCTTGTTACCCCACAGGTTCAGATCAGTAATCTGTTTGACACTATGAAAATAGAGGCACAGGCTAATCGTATTGCCACCCGATCCAACCAGTTGTTGATCGGTGAGGCCGGGCAATTGTGTTGCCTGCATTGCTGTGTAGCGGGGCTGCGTGGCATGGAGGATTGGTGCTGTTTTGCATCAGATTCGGTGGCCAGCCTGAGTCTAACAAACATACGTTCCACCGATGGCAGTGCGATTCCCTGCGGGCTGGATGCGGATCAATCTCATTCGCTACCGTTTAATCGGCGGCTGGCCGTAGATTTTTCGAGCGCCTCCACGCACGAGCTGGACCTGGGCTGGGGGGATGCGTTGACGCAGGTGATCTATGCGTGGATCAGCGGTGGGGGCGGCACATCAGGGTTCCCGGCCTATGCCCAGAACCTGCTGAATTTGCTCATCACCACTCCCGAGGGTGTGCAAATACGATCGGAAATTCCGCTGCGCGATTGCTGCGGTGGCAGCGCGGCGGGTACCAGCGTGTCTCTGTATTCCACGGGAAGTTCATGCGCGGATCTTCCGGTCGGGGGTCTGGCCGTGCTGGCGGATGTGGAGATTCAAATCGGCGGCGGCTGCTGCAAGGGGGATACCCGCCTCAGTTGCATCGGAACCCCCGGTGATTGCGACTGCACCTGCGATGCGCTGCCCTGACCGGCCCGAATTGTGCAGTCCCCCGGCTTGCCTGGGGGCGAGAGTTTAAGCCAAACCCAAAATGCGCCACATCCGTTTTAATATAGACGCCGTGCATCAACACGCAGCCCAGCGCCCGCCCGGCTACACTGAAGAACTATTACGCTGCGCCATCGCGCACGATGCGGCTTCAATTACCCTCGACACCCATTCCGCCTGTTACATAGCATTAGTGGAAAAGTATCGCGAAATTCCCCCGCGGGGCTTGGGAGACACCGTAGCCCGGGCGATTCATTTCGCCACGCGCGGGAAGGTCAAACCCTGCCCGCCCTGCGAGGCACGGCGGCAACGGCTCAACGAACGCTTTCCCTACGGCCCGTGATCTATCAGCGCCACTGATCGTTCAATGGCATGAGGACAGTGCACTCCACACCCCGCGCCGATGCGCGGGGTTTTTTTGCGTCTGGGGGTTGTTATGATTCGGCATGCTGCCTATCTTTCGCCCACCCATCTGTTTGGTTTTGCAGTGTGGCAAGAAGGAGTTTGCACAAATGCCGTCAATCGCTGGCTCGAAATTTGGGCCGCTTAATCCGCTGTTGTCTGCCCCGCATCGCCGCGCGAATTCGTTTCGTCGGCAGGTATGCGGCCTGGGACTGGCGTGGGTGGCGCTGGCCGCCTGGGCCCGCGTAGCCGGCGCGCAATCACTGCCCGCCACCCTTCAGTCTGGTGTTTCACCCCCAGGCGTCGATACCGGTATGACCGCCTGGATGCTTACCTCCACGGCGCTGGTGCTGCTGATGGTGCCGGGGCTGGCGATGTTTTATGGCGGGCTGGTTCGCACCAAAAATGTGCTGGGCACCATGATGCACAGCTTTGCAGCCATGGCCATCGTGGGAGTGTTATGGGTGATCTGCGG
>JBBSFP010000106.1:0-8010 GCA_038238625.1 Tepidisphaerales bacterium | reverse complement strand
GCGAGGGCCGCGTTGCGGAACCGCCTTCGTTTGAAGGGATGGATTTGATTGCGATGGAGTGATGTTCGACGGGGGATGATCCCGTCCGCTGAAGCGGACCCTACGAACTGATATTGGTTACATGCCCCAATGTCTCACAGTAAACGCCAAGCGCAGGGACAGTCGTACTACTTCGACGCCGTGAATCACAGGGCGGCCAAGTACGTCCACGCCTGCGCCGTTTGCGGCCGTCGGGGGTTTGATGCGTCAGCGGTCGAGGACGAGCCCAACCGCCACTTGGTCGCCGAGCTTCATCACCTATACAGTCCTTTGCAGCTCAACGCGGCCGGCCAGTGCGATGTTTGTGGGGGCCAGCTAGCTGCACCTCAGGCGGGGAAAACGAAAAGGGGGCGTCACTGAATACCCATGATTCTCCTCGGCCGCCCGACATTGCTACCACGGATCGTACTGTAATGGACATTGGAGCATCCGACCCGGAACCAGAGCCAAGTCTCGATATCGGTGATGTCCAGTGAGGTACCCTTTCAGGCTCCTTGCCTTACTTGCAGGCCGCACTCGGGGCAACGGTCAGGGGGTGGCTCTCAGGTCGTAGCCACAGGCTGGGCACTGGCCGGCCAGCTTTCTTTGAATTAACCGCCGTTGCCTTCGATTTCGGCGGTGAAGGAAGAACGATGGAACGCCGAACAGCAGGAAGACGAACCAATCGGGGAACCAGACATATTGAAGCGACCACTTAATCTTATTCAAGAGTATTTTGAAGCCCAGGATCGAATCAGGTCGACGGAAAATGCTCGGCGGAATACACGGGCTTAGTCTTACCTTTGCTGCCGATTCGTAATGACCGTGAAACCCAAAAGTTTCTGGGTCTGACCATGGCCATAAGGTATCATGACCTAGGACGAAACCGCCGTCGATGTTGATCAGTAACCAGGTTCGCCCATCGGATACTTGATACCAAATCTCATGCATCCATATATAGCTCAGTCCCCATGACAAAGCCACACATGCAGTGACGATGTAAATACCCATGCGTGCCAACGCGCTGGGCGATTTCTTGAACTTCGAGATCGGGGCCATGGCGGAGGTTGAACGATTAAGTAATCTGCCCTAATTTTTCGGATAATCCAGCAATATCCCCATATAATCGCCGCCCTTTTGCACCAGCCATTCATACGCCTGCGGCGCCTTCTCCAGGGGAAGGCGGGTGGTGATCATGGGGTCTACCACCACGCGCTGGGTGGCCAGCAATTGCAGCAGCCAATACTCCTCGCGCTTCTGGCGTTCGGGCGACAGGCCGCTGGAATAGACGCCGATGACATGAATCGCCTTGCGGTGGATGTCGAAATACGGGTCGATCTCCATAAGGGAGCGTGGGCTGCCCAGGAGCGCTACGCGGCCGTTTTGGGCCACGGCCTTGAGGGCGGCATCAATGGTCGCCGCCGCGCCGACGGCTTCGAAGATCAGCTCCGCCTGCGCCGGCTCGAGTTCTTTGATCCAATCTACCAATGATTTATTTGCGGTGTTCCATGTGCGATCGATGCCGCACTCGCGCGCCTTGGCCAGCCGCTGCTCTGACAAATCCACCCCTGCCACGTTGGCCGCTCCGGTGAGCTTGCATAGCTGGGCGCAGAGGTTCCCGATGATCCCCATGCCGATCACCACCACGTTTTCCCCAAGCCCCACCGGGGCACGGCGGATGCCACTCATCGCCACCTTCAGCAATTGAAAGAACGGCCCGCGGTCATCGCTCAACGCCTCGGGCATTTTCAAGCAGCGTGCTGCGGCGATCTTGCTATAGGTCTGGTGGGGCCCATTGTTATGCACCCGATCGCCCAGTTTGAATTCCGTGACTGCCGAGCCGATTTTGATCACATCTCCGATGGCCGAATACCCTGGCTTATGCGGATAAGAGGCATAGGGAAACCAATCAACTTCGAACCCGCGATGGGTCTTCTGCAGGAATGCCAGCTCTGTTCCCGGGCTGATGAGCGACACCCGGTTGCGCACCAGCATTTCATCGGCGGCTAGAGTTTCATCGACTTCAAATGTCTCAATCTCAACTCGCCCTTTATCAACGATGGTGATGCCTGTAGTGCGCATGCGAATGATCTCCTTTTCAAGGTTGGATCGTAGTGTAATGCGTGGGCCGATTCAGTCCAGATCACCGGCGTTATGATTTGGAGATTTGCGCGGCAATAATTTTACGAGGGCGTTTCGCACCCGTTTGCGGGGACCGTCTCGCGTCATTAGGATTCGAATTCCATGGCCAAATCAATTTTCGATGGCAATCCCCTGCGGTCACGGGCTGATCTTCAGCGGGCGGTGCGTGATCTATATGAGCCGCTGCGAAAATACGCCAGCCCGGGTAAAGCGCGCGTGATTCCCGCCGGGGCGCAGGCCAATTACACCGTGCCCGGCATGGGGCTGGAGGGATTCGCCCGGCCGTTGTGGGGAACAGCCGCGCTGGCGGCAGGGGGGGGGAGTTTCGGGCACTGGGGGGATTTCATCGAAGGGCTCACCCACGGGACCGATCCCAATCACGACGAGTATTGGGGCGATGCACTCGATTTTGACCAGCGCCATGTCGAGCACGCCTCCATCGGCTTTGCGCTTATCATGGCTCCGAAGAAAATCTGGGAACCCTTGTCGGCAGCAGCGAAAAAGAATGTGACTCGCTGGTTGACACAGATTAATAACGCCCGCGTGGTCGATAATAACTGGGTATTTTTTGGCATCCTTGCAAACCTCGCCCTCAAACATAGAGGCGAAACCTATGATTCAGCATTCATAACAAAGGGGTTAAATCGCATCGAGCAGTTTTATTTAGAAGACGGTTGGTATTCCGATGGCCCCACCGCGCAGCGGGATTATTATGTTGCCTTCGGGATGCATTATTACGGTTTACTCTATGCAAAATTAGAGGGCGAGAATGATCCGGCACGGGCAAAAGTATTCTGCGAGCGGGCTGCAAAATTCGCGCTCGACTACCAGTATTGGTTTGCCGACAGCGGCGCGGCGCTGCCCTTTGGCCGCAGCCTGACCTACCGTTTTGCCCAGGGGAGCTTCTGGGGCGCGCTGGCGTTTGCCGATGTGGAAGCGCTGCCCTGGGGGGCTATTAAGGGCTTTGCGCTGCGGCATATCCGCTGGTGGGCGAGCCAATCTATGTTTAACGGGGACGGGGTATTGTCGGTGGGCTATGCCTATCCCAACCTGATCATGGCAGAAAGTTATAACGGACCGGGCGCTCCGTATTGGGCGATGAAGTTTTTCCTCCCGCTGGCGGTGCCGGAGACGCATCCGTTCTGGCAGGCCGATGAATTGCCCCCCCCCCAGCGCCCTGCGGTGCATCCGTTAAAACACGCGGGCATGGTCATGGCCCGGGATACGTCCAGCGACCATGTGTGGGCGATTTCATCGGGGCAATATTGGATCGGTCAAAGGCACGGCGCGGCCAAGTATTCAAAATTTGCCTACTCCACCCATTTTGGATTCTGTGTTCCCTGTGGAACGGCAAACAGCGCCGACAGCACGCTGGCGATCAGTGAAGATGGGGAGCTGTTTTTCGTGCGGCAGAAGATCGAACACGCGGAGCTCAATGGGCAGGAACTTTACAGCCGCTGGCATCCGCGACCGTGGTTGCAGGTGGAAACATGGCTCACGGTGATCGATGCAATCACCCATCGCCGACGGCACTTGATTCGAAACCAGCGGCGGGTACACACCGTCGAGGGCGGGTTTGCCATCAACGCGGGTGAACAGATGCTGACCGAAGCGGCAGGCGATGTGGATTCGCTGGCGATTGCGCAGAATTATGTCTGGTCCGCGCCGGGCTACGCGGGGGTGCTGACGCCGCACGGCTTCAGCGGGCTGCGAGATCCGAGCGTGATCCCGCGCATGGGTGGGGTGCCATCGGTGGAGGCGAACCTGAACGTGCTGTATCCGCGTAGTACGTTTCCGATATTGCGATGTGACCTGGAGCCGGGGGAACACATCCTGACCTGCGAAGTAACCGCCTCACCCGATCGCGCCGTCGTCAAAAAATGGCTGTAATCGATTTGGCAAGTGCCACGCGCTTGCTTAAGGAACCGTCGCGCCGGCCTCAGATATAACCTCGGCGGGGAGCGCGGCATGACTGTCCAGCGATTTGCGTCGAATGCCCAGCATCCAGATGGCGCACACCAGTGCCAGGACCGATGCCACGACGAAGGCCCCCCAGTTTTTCCAGCGGAACGCCTGCCCGGCAATCAGTGGGCCGATCACGCGGGCGAGGCTTCCCAACCCATGGAACATGCCAAAGGCGATGCCTTGGTTTTGCCGCCCGGCGTTGTTGGAGATCAGCGAAGACAACGTGGGCTGCTGGAAGCTGCGCCCGGTGGCGTTCATGGCGGAGGTCAACAGCAGCACGGGCAAAAACGTGAGCACGGAAGTCGCCGCATAGCCTGCCATTCCCAGGCAGACCAGCAAAGACCCGACGATAGCGATGTTCCAATCCCCAAAGCGGCTGGTGAGTTTTCCGATGAATCCCGCCTGCACGATGATGATGACCAGCCCCGCGAACCCGAAGAAAAGCCCGGTGCCTAGCTCGCGATAGTGAAATACGTTGTTGAGATAAAGCACCATCGTGCTTTCCATCATCACAAAGCCGGCCATGATGGCAAAACCCAGAAAGAGCAGGTTGGCCAGGATGGGGTTTTTCAGGACGCTGACGAAGCGCGAAGGGTGCAGCCAGGCCTGTGATTCGGACGGATGGTGCACGCGCGATTCGGGGAGCCAGAAGTAGCTCATCCCCGCCGCCACCAGCGAAAGACCGGCTGCCACATAGGCTGGCAGGGCCACATTGAAATGCCCCAGGACGCCTCCCATAAACGGCCCGAAGGCAAAACCAATTCCAAAGGCGGCACCCAGCATGCCCATGCCCTTAGCGCGGTTGGCGGGGGTGGTGACATCGCCGATGTACGCCTGCGCGGTGGAGATGTTCCCCCCGGTGAAGCCGTCGATGATGCGGGAGAGATACACCAGCCCCAGCGTGAGGGATGGGTCGCTCACGAATTGCGTGGCCACCCCCAGCAGGCAGTAACCGGCTGCGCTTCCCACCTGCGATAACACCAGCACCGGCCGTCGGCCAAAGCGATCAGAGATCACCCCGAGGATGGGCGCGCCGATGAACTGGCAGATTGAATAAACTGAAAAGAGGGCCGTCACCTTCAGCGGGTTGCTCTCATAATTAGGAACGTAGCGGGGCAGCAGCGGGATGATGATGCCAAACCCGAGCAGGTCCATGAACACAACGAAGAAAATGCTCAGCAGGGCGCGCCGGGGCGGGGGATCCTGTGGAGATGCTGTCGAATCATCCGTTAACGCAGCACTCTTCAATGGATCGCTCATCTTAATGGATCGCTGATTGGATCGATCAATGGATCAGTGATGGCTGGATCACCCATGGGTCTTTTATAGAGGGGCGGCGGGGAAGTGGAAAGGGAAGCGTCGACGATTGAATTGTTCCACGTGGAACATTTGTTGTGCCCTGCGAGATTCCCCGATGTGATGGATCGCGGCTGAAATTCGGCGCGAATTCGGCTCAAAAGACTTAACATACGGCAAGCCTTGCCTGGGCAACGGGTTAATGGCATTCAATTCGGAGCCGTATTTCGGCCTAAGAAGCGTGCGGGTTACACGTTTTACCTTTTACTGAAGGTCTTCCGGGAGAATCGATGAGCGGTCGCGAACACGCCCCAGCAGCGAGCGCGGCCGACGAAGTGGCGACCGACACGGGACCCGCCACCGGTGGAATGGGTTCCGACCGCGTGCAGGCGGACCCGATGCGGGCCGAGCGGGTGCGACCGGGCGCAGAAGCGACTACGAAGCAGTGGGTAGTCGATGCCGTGGATCGGCATGAGCAGGGTTTGCTGCAGTTTGTCAGCAGGATCGTGGGTGATATCGAGCAGGCCCGCGATGTGGTGCAGCATGCTTTCATGCGATTGCTGGGGCAGAAGCGCGAGGCGATCGAGCCCCATCTGGCGGAGTGGTTGTATACCGTCAGCCGCAATCGAGCCCTGGATATTCGGCGGAAAGGCAAGCGGCAAAAGCCGTTGGACGACCGCACATCCGAAACGTTCGCCCACCGCGCCCCGCTTCCGCTGGAGGCGGCCGAACAAAAGGATGCGATGGCGCGGGTGATGCGGATGCTGTTGCACCTGCCACCCAACCAGCAGGAAGTGATTCGCCTGCGCTTTGGATCGGGCTTGAGCTACAAGGAAATCAGCGGCGTGACTCGGTTGTCAGTCACCAACGTGGGTTTTTTAATCCACACCGGCTTAGCGACGCTACGCGAGAAGATGGGAACCGAACGGAATGAATGATCAGGGATTGAATGATCAACAGATTGAATCATCCATGCAACCGGAAATGAACGATGCCTTGCTGACTGCGTACGCCCTGGATGAACTGGGCGCCGATGAAGCGCGCGCGGTGGTGGCGTACCTGGCGGCCAGGCCGCCGGACCACACGGCCCATCGCCTGGTGACGGAGGTGCGCGCGATGGCGGTGCTGCTGAGGGAGGGCATGCAGCTTGAGCTTTCCGCGCAGCCATTGAAACTCGATCAGCCCCGGCGGCAAGCCATTCTGGCAAGGGCGATGGATGGGAACGCCGCGGGTGTGCCCGATGAAAGGGCGATCGACGAAATCGGGCCTGATGAGATATCACCTGATGAGAAGTTGGGCGATCGGATATTCGGGGATGCGATGGGGCGGAACCAGTCGCTGCGCGAGGCACGCAGCAGCGTGCGCGATGCCATTGGCCCCACGCCGGTTTATCACGTGCTCACGCGCCCACTGGTCTTTCGGCATCCGGTATTGCGTCGGCTGGCAGCGATGGCGGCGATGGTTTTGCTGGGGGGGGGCACGGTGCTGCTGATTTTGCGAAATCGCCCAGCCCCTGATGCTCCAGCGCGGGTGGTGGATGAACACTACCCGGGATCATCACCTTTGCTGCACGATGCTGCCGACACGATGGTGATGTCCACCGATGATGCACCCCCGTTACCCCCCCTTGCCCTCGCCCACGGATTAGACATATCGCAATTTCCGCCAGGTTATATTTCAGAACAGCTTCGGCTAAGCGGGTTTGCGATGGACGCTTCGGGCGGAGAATTGCAGCCGGTGCCGTCAAGCGCGATGGCATCGCTGCTGCCCACGCATTCGCTGCTGCCGCCGATGGTGGGCTTTTCGTCGACGACCGATCTGGGTCCGCTGCTGGCTGTCACCGCGGGGAGACGGTCGTATCAACAGCAGTTGGCGCGATTCAAGCCGCGGCATCCCGGGCAGCCGATGGCGGTGCCCCAGAATTCTGTAGCCCGCGATTTTACGAGCGATTTTCCGGGACCTGAAGAGACGCCCGCGCTTACCGATCCGATTACCGTCCACCGCCCGCGCATGCCGCATACACGCGCGGATCGCACCGCCAATTTCAGCCCACTTCCGACGGCAGACAGTCAACAATCAATCGGCCATCAATCCGTCGGCGCCATCATGAAATTTGATCAGAGAGTGCTGGCTAATCCACTGCAGCTTCGAGCCGCCTTTGACGATGCCACCACCTTGCGGCGGGAGGCCACGGCTACGTCGCAGGCGGTCAGCCGCGACCCGGCAGAACCGTTCATCAGCGCGCAGGCGCAACCCCATTCGACGTTCGGCATTAACGTGTTTCCTTCGGACGAAGTCCCAGCGACGGTGCCCGCCACCGGCAACGCACGTTCGCAGGAGCACGACAGTTTCACCACCATCCGCCGCGCGCTGATGCTCGATCTTTGGCCGGGTCGGCAATCGGTTCGCATCGAGCAGATGATCAACGCCTTTGCCTGTGATTATCCAGCGGTCGACGCCGATGCGGCGATGGCGGCGCGCGCTGAGATCGCCCAATGCCCGTGGAATGCAGATCATCGGCTGGTGCGTTTTGTGCTCAAGGCGCGCGCGACGCCGTTTACCGAGCCGCGCCCCGGCTCCCTTCCGCTG